>PSRO01000026.1 GCA_003176115.1 Chlamydiota bacterium
GTTCTTGCGGTAGAGAGCGTAAAAAATAGGAGTTTAATTCTGTAATTAGCTTGTGTAAATCAGGTTCTGTTACCTGTGGATTACGCTCTTGGATTTTTTTTAAAATTTCTTTTCCTAGAGGAATAACATCTTCTGATTGCTTTTCTTGCGTTTCCTTAAAAACAATCATAGAAATACGCAGTAACTTTTTTACTCCAGGAAAAGGGGGAGGGGCATTAGAGGTAAAGGAACGATAGTTTTTAATGCCAAACATTTTATAATGTTTTAAAACTTTCAAATCAGCGTCTGGGCTATCTAAACAAAGAGTAAATCCAAGATTTTTTAAATGGATATGAGAAAAAAAATCATTGAGATTAAAACTCATCAGATTATGAACGATTAGCATTAAACTCTCTTCGTCCATCTCTTCAAAAAAACTAGCAGGCATGTGCTGCTCAACCCATTGATAGCACTCTTCAAATTTTTTACGTTCTTTTTCAATACCGTATTCTAGCGTTTCTTTAGGAAATTTGGATTGCGAGTCCATCTCTGTTAACTCCTCAGTTATCTTTTCTTATGAATAGCATGTAGAGGAAAAAAATCAATCTATTAAATATAAAAGAATGAACATTGTTTGATTTTTACTAACTATCGATAGAATCTAAAAAACATACCAATACTTTCATAAAATAAACGAACAAGAGTAAATAGGTTGGGCATAGCTCAAGATTAAATTTTAATTTTACTAAAAAATTTTTTTTGTTATCCTTTTCTACTTTAAAGATGCTAGCCAAGGGCTTAAAGCAAACATTGATTAAAATAGAATAGCTTTAAGTGTTCTCATTTGAATTGTGAATGAAAGAGATGAAATCTTTTTGTGAATTTTAAGCTAAATAAACGATAACCCTATAATTAAAAGGAAGTCTATTCATGACTATACCATCAGTCAGTCCATCAATACCAAAAGTTGTATATAAGCCAATAAACCCAGAGCCTATGGATTCAACCTCTGCTGAAGTGAAAAAAATATTTATAAAAGGAGAAAAATCAGATTCATCTTCTTCTCATGCGACGACTGTTATACATTCAGGAGATTTAGAACTACATTCTCTGATTAAGGAAAAGGCCGTAGTTCCTGCTAATTCAGATGCAGAAGTGATTTTAAATGAAGAAAGACCTGCTCCAGAAGGTTCAGTAGATAAAACTAGAAGTATTTTCAACCGTTTTTGTTGTTGCTGCAGAAAATAAGAAAATTTTACAGAAAGACTATATCCATGATATCGATATTTTTTCCGCTTATTACATGTGCGCCATCTGAAATAATAACTCAGGTCGTAATCAATCTATAACGATAGAAAGCCAAGAATTTTTGGAAATTACTCTATCTGAGGAAATCCCGCTCATTTTAGAGAAAAAAGAAGCGAGTGTGTATCAAAAATATTTTTCAGTTGCTTTCCTTGTTGTAAGAAATTACAAAAGGAACATTCAGGTTAAAAGAAATCTGCCTATAACCTGAATGTTGCATTTAATTAATCAAAAAGGGGACGTCAGCCTTTACCTCTGTTATCCCAGGTTTCTGTGGAAGGTTTCGATTTTTTTGCATCCAGCTCACAATTGCTGGAGTCTTTGAGTATGTGGTACTGTGTAGGAAACTTTATTTTGCTATATTTTTCAATGTCTGCAATAGAAATAGCACTCCACTTTTAAGGGTTGCCCATTTTTATCTCTGGAGATATACCTTGAACATATGAGTTGGCACAGATACCCGATTGCCTATTTCTTTATAGGTTATAGTGTAGCCTCCACCTTGAACTGCTGTTGATATATAAATCGGTCCGGTGACAACAAAGCATCTCCATCGGATTTGTCTATCATTTTAGCGACATGATTTTCTAACTTTGCTCATGTACCGCTGTTTTCTTTTTTACTTTGTGGACAAAGATTTGAAGTCAAAAAAGTTTCATCCATTAGCGCTTGAGAATTCTTAAAATCCATTGCAGGGGCATTGTGCCCTCTGCTATATCCGCTATTTTCATAATCACAATCAGTCGATCGCGATGGCTCAAAAATATCAGGGTCCGCCTAAAAATGGTCCTTTTTTCTGTCGGCTGGTCCTGAGAAACTCTGTGCTGTAAGATGCTCAATCACCCATCGTGGGGCTTGTGCTCGCTAGAATAGAGGACTGCATACGCTTCTTTTTTTCACATCTGTTCCTGCTGTGGATAATATTCAGGATGATCTTTAGGGCGCGAGAAAAGATTAGCAATAGAGAGAATTGCTAATAGAAAAGTTATAAAGAAGGATGTGGAATCTATTAAGTATGCTTTTTTCTGTCCATAAGATCGTTTATCTCCATTTGAAATTAGAATTAAATTTGAGCTCCATGGTATAGGAGCATTATCGGATCTTTTAAGTTATACATTATTTTTTTCTTTAGAGCTTAAGTGCGCCAGTTCTCGAGGCTGTTGAATAAAATGAAAAAGCAGTTATCCACGTCTTCGACGTCAATTTTTTTAATGCTCTTTCATAGTTTTTTTGACTTAAATTTTTTCATCTAAAAACCAATTCGATCTGATTATTAATTTAGACTTAGTTAATATTTTTCCATGTGATTAAAAAATCACCGAAACCTATCTTAAGATACATTCTTATCCACCATTTTGCTTCCTAAATTTAGGAGGCGACTTTTTTTCCATAATTGAGAAAGATATGCAACAGTTCCAAATTGAAAAGATACTTAACTATTTATATACTTTCTCTGTAGAAAAGCATTTGAGGTTTATTGTCTAAGCAGTCTTAGACTATTCAAGCCTACGAGAACAGTCCCTCCTTCATGGAAGATAACCGCAAGCCAAAGGGGAACCAAACCTAAAAGAGCAGGGAGGGTTACTAATAGGATAACAGCAAGGGCTAGGACGATATTTTGTTTAACAATAGCAATTGTTCCATGGGCTTTTTGAATCATCCAATCAAGTAAAGAAAGATCATCATTGAGAAAAACAATATCCGATGCCTCAATTGCTGTAGCACTTCCTATTGTTCCCATAGAAATACCCACGGTAGCTCTTGCTAAAGCAGGAGCGTCATTTATTCCGTCACCAACCATAATAAGACCTTGACTAGTGGAAAGTTCTGCTACTTTAGCTAATTTATCCTCAGGTTTTAAATCTGCATAGATTGTAGAAATACCGGTTTGCTCAGCTACATCTTTTGCAATTTCTAACTTATCACCTGTAAGCATAATGGGGTGAAGATTTTGATTTTTTAGTCGGGTAATTAAGGGCTTTGATTGGGTTCGTAGAGTATCGGTAAAATGGAAGAGAAATAGAGTGTTTTCTAGTAAAAGATAGCTATTTAGCGTTCCTTTTTGAAAGATCTCAGAAGAAAAGGTTTTAGGTAAATAAGATAAAACAAATGCTAAATTACCTATGTAGACAGGGATTTTGCGATTTTGTAAAAGAACAAAACCCTGCAAACCAGATCCTGGGGTAGACGTAAAATCTAAGATTTCTAAAGGGTTAATTTGTTTTTCTTTTGCATAAGAAATAATAGCATCTGCAATGGGGTGCACAGCAGATATTTCTAATCCATAAGCTGCTTGTAGGCCTTCTTCTAAAGAGTATGGGGCCTGTTTTGGATGGAGTATTTCTAACTTTGTGCAATGAAGATTTCCCGTTGTTAGCGTTCCTGTTTTATCAAAGGCTACAGCATGACATAAGGTAAGAGCATCTAAAATAACACCTCCTTTAAGCAAGATTCCTTTACGAGCACAGCTGCTGATTGCGCTTAAATAGGCTGTTGGAGTTGCTATGATTAATGCGCAAGGAGAAGCTGCAATTAAAAAAGATAGAGCGCGATAGATTCCCCCTTCATCTCCTAAATAAGGGATCGAAAAAATCCAAGGTAACGTGATTGCGAAAATGATAAAAAGAGAGATGATGCTCATTGCATACCACTTGCCAAAACGATCTAAAAAGCGTTGTAGGCGGGGTTTTGCTTCCTGAGCTTGAGTAATAAGTTCAATGATCCGATTTAATGTAGAGTCACTGCTTGTGCGAGTCACTTCTACGGTAATAGTGCCATCAAGATTATAAGCACCTGCTTGTACTTCATCGCCTAATCTTTTACTAACCGGACGACTCTCTCCTGTTAAATGGCTTAAATTTACAAAAGAGCTACCCTTAATAACAATGGAGTCAAGCGGAACAATTTCTCCTGCTTTGATCAGTAAGAGGGTTTTAAGAGGAATATCTTTTACAGATTTCTCATAAATGGTTCCATCTTCTGCTACTACATAAGCAAATCTAGGAGTTATTTGATGCAGGCTAACTAGCGCGCTTTTTGTTTTTTCTGTAACCAAAATTTCCATAGCTCCGGACAACTCAAATAAAACAAGCAATAAAGCACCTTCCATGCCACTTCCTATTAATACCGATAAAAGAGCGGCTAAAGTCATTAGCACATCGATATTAATTTCGAGATTTTTTATATCTTCTAAGGCTCCAATTAACGCAGGGGTTCCTGAAAAAAAATACACAAATAAAAGACAGAGATTAGAAAGAGCAGGATTAAAAAAGGAAAAAATAAAAGAGCAAAACAACAACATTCCAGATATAAAAGCTGTTTTTAAAGAAAGGTGTTTACCCCATTTACGCGAAGAAGCGGTTAGGAAGGGGCTGATGCTCTCTTCTTTCCCTGAGGCAAAAAATTCATCGAAGAGGTAAGGACTATTTGGCATTTCAGACGCCTTTGATGAACTGTTGGCTAAATATAATAGTGCCACCAACAAGAACCAATACGGCACAATTCCATACGACTCTTTGCCAAGACGGGCTGTTTTCAAGGCGAGCAGAAATCATGGTGGAGAAAATCGTTATTAAAAGAACTATTAGAGGCAACCCAAATGAATAGGATAGAATATCACCCATTAAGCATAGAACAGTGCTTATTAGAGCTCCTAATAAGGCAAATAGGCTTTGCTTAAGCGGATGTTCGTATTGTTCTAAAGAAAGCCCTAATTCTTCTTCTAACATAATCTGTAAAAGACGATTGTCATCAGCCATTAGACAGTCAATCAATTCTTCGAGTAATTTACCAGAAACCCCTTTTGCTTCATAGATTTCGGAAAGCTCTTCTCTCTCCTGGTGTCTATGATGTTCAATTTCAAAACGCTCTTCTTCAATAACGCGATGTAATCTCTCCATTCGCGACCAGCCATGTAAAGCACTACGCGCTGTTATAAATACAATCAGACCAAAAGAGAGCAATCCGAGTGTTTGCAAAGATAGTTGAATGAGCCATCCAATCAAAAGTGCTACTGCAAGCAATTGCATGCTTTCTGTTGCAGCAATTATATGAGAAGGGACCTCTGATCCATGTATTTCAGCTTTGAGAATGGCTCCTTTTTTGCGTGCTTCCTTAAGATGTTCTGGAACGGTTTTTCCCTTAAAGTGTTTGGACATAAGTTTATTATCCCTCTTGAACCAAATAGCTAAGCAAGTGCAACAGATCGAGGTAATCTTGACAAGCAATTAATTCCCGAGTCGAATGCATAGAAAGTTGAGGGCATCCAATATCGATGGTATTAATTCCTAGATTAGCGGCCATGATAGGACCAATGGTACTTCCACAAGGAAGATCAGATCTGGATACAAAAGATTGATAGTTAAGATTTAAATTATGGCAAGCATGTACAATAGGGGCTACAGAAATTGCATGAGAAGCATATTTCTGATTTGCATTGTATTTAATGACAATCCCTTTATTTAAAAGAGGTTGGTGGTGTGGGTCGTGTTTCTCTATATAATTGGGATTTAGCGCATGAGCCATATCAATGGAAAGGCAAAGAGAATGATTTTTCATGCGTATTAGCTCTTCTACGTCTAATTCTAGATGGTAAGAGATGCGTTGCAATATATCTTGTAGAAAGGAAGAACCAGCACCTTCTAAACTATGAGATCCCACTTCTTCATGATCCAAAAAAAGCGCCATTTGCAGCTGATCAGAGCTTGGATTTTTACAAGAGACTAAAGCAGCTAAAGAAGCATGGGCGCTAAGCAAGTTGTCTATTCGATATGAAGCGAGCATTTCATTATGTAATCCTATAAAACGCGCAGGTTCTTGAGGTACTAGAAAAAGATCGAAGGAAAGTAGCTTTTGAAAAGAGAGCTGACGTCTTAATAACTTTTCTAAAATGTTTTTTTCTTGGCTAGATACACTGACAAGAGGACATAAGTGTTCTTGTTTATTTAAAATCATTCCTTTTTCATTCACTTCGCGATCTAAATGGATGGCAAGCTGTGGAATCATAAAAGTAGCATCGTCTAAAATGACTAAGTTTTCTTCTGGTTGTTGATCTTTATTTAAAACGACCACTCTTCCTGCTAGAATCAAATCGCGATTTAACCAAGAAGAAAGTAGAGGACTGCCATATACTTCAACACCAAATGAGGTCATATTCTGCTTAAGATGGCCAGGAAGCGGTTTGAGTTTAAGGGCGCAGCTATCCGTGTGAGAAGCAAAGATAAGAGCTTGTTTAGGAGATTTTTTAGGAAGGGAAAAAGCGCATAAACTTCCTCCTCTTATCGTAAAATATTTACCACCTGGTTTCAATTTCCATGTATCGATGTCTTCTAAAGGCAGGAAATGATGAATGGCTAAACGATTTCCTATTTCCTGAACAGCATGCCAAGAAGTAGGTGCTGTTTCTAAAAAAACTTTTAAATCAACTAAAATGTGTGTCATAGGATTTTTCATTCCATGTATCTAAACTTAAATCCATACCACATGAGATGAGATGAGAGCTATAATAATATGTCTTTTAAAAACAGATAAAATGATAATCTTTCGAACTGCTATCAGTCAATCTTGTTTTAAAAGAATGTGATTTTAAAACATTTGTATTTTTCTCTTTTTTGGTGTAAAATTCAGATTCAATCCAAAAAAATGTATGCGTTTACTCCCTGTATTATTAACGGTCTTTATCGATAGCTTAGGCTTTGGGCTGGTCTATCCGATTTTTTCCGTGTTGCTCATGAATCCTGAACAAGGGGTTTTACCTGCACATACTTCGCTTGCCATGCGAGGCTGGTTATTTGGATTACTAGTTTCGGGTTTTTGTTTGGGACAGTTCTTTGGAGGACCGGTTTTAGGGGCTCTATCTGATCACAAAGGACGTAAAAAAATCTTATTGCTCACTCTGTGGCTTGCTACAGCTACTTACGCATTGACCGCTATGGGAATTGTTTTTGAGAACATCATTGTCATTTTTATCTCGAGGTTGTTAGGGGGTGTAGCTGCTGGTAATTGGTCTGTGGCTCAAACAGTTATTGTAGATACCAGCGCTGGGGAAGAAAAAACCAAGAACTTTGGTTTGTTGGGAATGGCATGGGGAACAGGGTTTGTTATTGGGCCTTATCTAGGAGGTAAGCTTTCAGACCCTTCTATATATGCTATTTTTAATTTGACTACTCCTTTTTTTGCGGCTTCTTTTCTTTGTTTGCTTAATATTGTTCTTTTGGTATGGAGAATGCAAGAAAGCCTGCCAGCTATTCAGTTTACAAAAATTAGTTTAATCACTGGTGTTCATCAACTTAGGGAAGCTTTTACCTCTGATAAACTACGCAGTTTGTTCTTCATGATGTTTGTTTTTTGTATCGGTTGGGGATTTTTTACGGAGTTTTGTCCTATTTTTCTCATTCAAAAATTTCACTTTAGCGGATCTGAAATTGCTAATTTTTATGCAAGTATTGGTCTTTGGATTGCTTTTTGCCAAGGACTTGTTATTCGCCCTTTTTTAAGATGGTTCTCTCCTAATATTCTTATTCTAACGGCTTTATTTGGAATGGGTTGTACTTTAATCATTATGACTTTTATAAAGGTTAAATTTTTTCTTTATTGCATGCTGCCAGCACTTGCTTTTTTTGAGGCTTTGCTCTTTCCGTCCGCAACGACGATTGTCTCAAATGTGAGCAATAAACAATCGCAAGGGCATATTTTGGGAGTTTATAATTCAGTACAATGGGCAGCAATCGGTCTAACACCTCTTTTTTCAGGTTCTTTTGTAGCAGTTTATCCTTATCTTCCTTTTGTTGTGGGGGCTATGTCTATGTTTTTTGCTTTTATTGTGTTTATAGCAAATAATAGATCAAAGATCTTATCTATTAAAAAATAATTTTTAAGATAGTAGTTCTGTTCTTTCTTGAATTAGCGCTCAAAATATGCTACTCTCTTTACTTAAAAGAATAAAAAAACCATTTTATCTGTAAAGTAGCACTTAAAGGTTGCTTTAACAAAAATACAATGGCGATTTAAGAGGTTCATGTATGTCAAAATACCCCCAGGCACAAAATCCACTTTTGCTCCGGCATCACCGTCTAATGGATGCTTTTGCTAAATCAGATGACGAGCGTGATTTTTATCTAGATAAGGTAGAAGGGTTTATTGTTTATGTCGATCTAGACAAAGGAGAAAAAGAATTAGCTGATCTTGATAAAGAGATTAGCATTCATAACAAACGCTATGCACTCTTACCAAAAATGACTTTTTATGAAACAAAAAAGTTTATGGAGGGGTTTATTAACGAAAAAGTGTACGACATTGATACCAAAGAAAAGCTCCTGGACATCATTCAATCTAGAGAAGCTCGCGATAATTTTTTAGAATTCATTTATGACCATCATACAGAACTAGAGAAGTGGCAACAATATTATGTGGAGCGTTCTCGGATTCGTATTATCGAGTGGTTGCGCCTTCAGGAAATCTTGTTTGTGTTTGAAGAAGATTTAGATGTAAACAAAAACATGATGGAAAAGCTAAAGCGATATCTATTTGATGTAAAGGTATCAAAAGATATAGCCGCTGTGCGGGAAACTTTATATGTAAAAGCAAAAACCTATTACTCAAATGAAGCATTAAATCCCCGTCCTAAGCGTGGGCGTCCTCCTAAGCAAGTAGCTAAAGTAGAAATAGAGCCTCAGGTAACTGTTGATATGTACACAATGGTCCCTTCCTGCTGTCGAACCTTTTTATATTTGCCAGACATTACCAATGCAGCAAGCATTACTTTTTCTGCTAAATTTGATACGGAAGCGCAATTACTCGCTAGTCTTAGAGGAAGTTCTCGTGTTAAAGTGGACACGAAATTGCAAGCGCTTTCAGAAAGATTAGAATCTTTACGTCATCTATCTACACGCCTAACTACTACAACAGATAGCTCTAGTTTAGCTAATCAAGGCGTCAAACATGTAAAGCAGCTCACGCCTGAAGTAACTGTACGTCAACCAATAGAAAATAAGAAAAGTTCTATTTCAGAGGTTGTTAAAGATCTGCTTCCTTCTCGAAAAAAATCTGCAGACCCAGTAAAGAAAAAAGGCGAGATAAAGACAGTGACACAGATCCGCAAACAACATAGAAAAGGATAAGAGCTGGAAATGACGCAACAACTTTTTTGCCAAGATCTAGCAAGAGCCATTAAAACTTTAGAAGTGATTTATCGAACGCGATTTGCCGATGAAAAAATGAAAAAATTGATTCGTCAAAATAAAGGCGGTACTTTTCACTTATGCACTGCAGGGCATGAAATGGTAGGAGCTGTGGCTGCATTAGCATTGATCCCAGGCAAAGATTGGGGATTAGCGTATTATCGAGATCGAGGTTTTGCGATAGGAATTGGTTGTACGCTCACAGAAATTATCGCAGCTTCCTTAGCTCGTGATATACCCCATCATTCCTCTGGAAGAATGATGCCGGAGCATTTTTCTCATAAAGAGCTGCGTTTGCCTTGTCAATCTAGTTGTGTAGGATCACAATTTTTACAGGCTGTAGGAGTTGCAAAGGCAAGACAACTGCTTCAAGAGGATGATGTTGTTTATGTATCTGCTGGGGATGGAGCTACTTCTCAAGGAGATTTTCACGAGGCGTTAAATTTTTCCCTTTTACATAAATTAGCGGTTATTTTTGTTATTCAAGACAATGGATTTGCTATTTCTGTTCCTGTAAAAGACCAAACGGCAGGGGGCTCTATTACTTATATGGCAGAAGGCTATCCAGGTCTTTCTGTTTTTGATGTGGATGGAGGAGACTATGAAGAACTTATTAAGGCGTTTGATGCAGCTGTGCAAAAAGCAAGGAGTGCTCAAGGACCAAGTCTTATTGTAGCTAAAGTCCCTCGGATAGGCCCGCATAGCAGTAGTGATGACCAAAATAAGTATAGAACAATGGATTGCATTGCAACCGATCAAGCTAAAGATGTTTTACCTCGTATGGAAAGCTATCTTGCAGGACTTGGGGTTTCTATCGATGAAATGCAGCAAATGAGAAACCGTTGCTTTGAAGAAGTGGAAAATGCTGCAATAGAAGCGGATCAAATTCCCTTTCCCAATGTAGATACAGCCGCTGATCATGTTTTTAAAAAGAGTACGACTCAAGATTTTCAATTGCAAAAAACCTCCAAGTGTCCGTTAGAGAGCGTTGTAATGATGGATGCATTGAATCATGCTTTAGATGAGGAAATGCACTACGACTCCAGTGTTGTTGTTTTCGGTCAAGATGTAGCTCATGGGAAAGGAGGGGTGTTTGGAATTACCCGTAGCTTAACAGACAAACATGGGGTTTCTCGCTGTTTTAATTCGCCTCTTGCAGAATCTAGTATTATAGGAGTTGCTTTGGGAATGTCGATAGCAGGAATTCGTCCTGTTGTAGAGATTCAGTTTGCCGATTATATATGGACGGGTGTCAACCAACTTTTTAATGAGTTATCTAGTTTCCATTACCGTTCTAATGCAGAATGGAATTGCCCCGTGGTTATTCGTATGCCATATGGAGGGTACATTCAAGGAGGTCCTTATCATTCACAGAGCATTGAGGCCGTTCTTGCTCATATTCCAGGATTAAAAGTAGTCATTCCTAGTAATGCAGCTGATGCAAAAAGGCTCTTAAAGATGGCCATTCGAGATCCTAATCCTGTTGTGTTTCTTGAACACAAAGCTCTTTATCGTCAAAGGGTTTTCTGTGCTAGTCCTGAGCCTTCAGAAGAAGAATTACAAGCCTTTGGCATAGCTAAATATATTCGGAAGGGAACTGATTTAACAATTGTTTGTTGGGGTATGATGGTTTTTATGGCTTCTCAGGTTGCAGATCGTCTCTTACAAGAAGGGATTTCTGTAGAAGTTATTGACTTAAGAACTATAGTTCCTCTTGATTTTGATCTCATTGTACAATCTATTAAAAAAACTGGTAAGTTACTCATCGCTCATGAAGCTGTTCGCACTTGTGGTTTTGGTGCTGAAATTGCGGCTCTTATAGCAGAAAGGGCCTTTGATTTATTAGATGCGCCTATTAAACGCGTTACAGCAAAAGATTGTCCTGTACCTTATTGTAAACAGTTAGAAAATGCCATATTGCCTCAAATAGAAGATTTAAAGCAGGCTATACGTCAACTTGCTCAGTTTTAATGGGTCTTTTTTTTCTATAAGAGCGAATCTGTGGTTTTTTTGTTTGTTGAGATATTTTAACTTTTTGAACTAGATATTCAATTAATCGTGCATTTAATTGTCCAAATTTTTTTAATTTGTTTTCAATTTGATTTAAAGGGCTAGTTTTTTTTGTAGGAATTTGTTGTTTTTTATCTTTTTCCAATAATTCATGCATATGCATTAAGCGCGCCATTAGACTTTCTTGTGTCTTTTGTAATGCTTGTACTTCAGATGTAAATAACGCATTAAATGAAATGCGGTTAATTATATCTGCATTTTCAATTAATTGATCCAACGTTTGATCAATATCAGCTAAAATTTTTTCTCCTGTGCTTAGCATTGCTTTCCTCAGTTTGTATTGTTTTAGCCTAATATACATCTAATTAAATTAGTGTTCTTAGTTTTTATAAAACAATTTTTCTTAATTTTGTCAATTAATAAAAAAATTTTCACTTGGTTATTGTTGTAAAAAAAATTATATAGGATAAGCTTTTAAGAAATAGAAAAAAATCATAAATTAAATATTAAAAATAACAATAAGATATAGAACAAAGAATGCTTCTAAAAGATCTTATAAATTTTTTAAAAACATATCTTAAAAGTCCTCAATAAGAAGAAGTATTTTTTAGAGTCCATTTCTCTTTTTTAAAAAATAATCTTTATTTTTTCTGATAGCTCTGATAGTTTCGTGAAAATGAACTTTTTAATGAGCAAAGATATGTATTTTATTGTTATTTTCACTTTTTTATGTGCTTGCATTCCATCTTACACCAAGATATATGATTGCTTTACATTTTTTAATGAACTAGAACTACTAAAGATGCGTTTAGAAGAACTCAATGATCATGTGGATTATTTTGTATTGGTGGAGTCGGTTGAAACACAAAGCGGAGACCCTAAACCTTTGTATTTTCAAGAAAACCAACATTTTTTTCAAAAGTATCTGCCTAAAATTAAACATATCGTTATCGATGAATATTCCTCTGATATTGATCCTGTAACAGGGCTTTGTTGGGATAGAGAGAGTTTTCAAAGAAAATGCATTATGAGGGGTCTACAGCAGTGTGACAATTTGGATATTATCATGATTTCAGATCTTAATGAGATTCCTCGTGCACAAACCTTAGAAACGCTTAAGTTGTTATTTTATAGAGAAAAAAGAAAGCCCAATAAACTAGTCATAAAAAACCCACCAGATGCAATTGCTCTTGAAATGCCTTTATTTATTTATCAACTCAATAGAAAGGAAATTCATGCAGATCCATGGGTGGGGACAGTTGCTACTCTATATGATAATGTGAAAAGGAAGGGGGTCCAGTTCTTTCGAGACAAGCGCTGGGACTTTTTTAAAGTTATGGATGGAGGATGGCATTTTACCTGGATAGGGGATAAAAATCAGATTAGACAGAAGTTGCTTGATGTAGAAGATAGCCATAAAGAAAATGTGGATTCAATTTCAGATGAAGAAATAGAAACCTGGATTCAAGCGCAAGAGATCATTCCTATGGATAGCCAATATCCTAACGATTTTCCTAAATATATGAAAAAACATATCGATTACTTTAAATCTATTGGATATATCGCAGAATAATGCCAGTAAGGATTATGTGCGTTATCTTCCTATTTTTTTGCATGTGTATTTCTTTTGAATCTTTTGCAAAAGTTTACGATTGCTTTACTTTTTTTAATGAATTAGAGCTTTTAAAAATGCGTTTAGAAGAGCTCAATGATCATGTGGACTACTTTGTACTAGTAGAAGGGGTTGAAACACATAGAGGAAAACCTAAGCCTTTATATTTTCAAGAAAATCGACACCTCTTTGAAAAATATTTACCTAAAATCATTCATATTATTGTTACTGAAAAGCTTTTCTGTAATCAGAAAGACCCTGTAAAAGGATTTTGGGATAGAGAACATTTCCAACGAGAATGCATTGCAAGAGGACTGAAAAACTGCGAACATTTAGATATCATTCTCATTTCTGATTTAGATGAAATTCCTTGTATAGAGATACTTGAAAAAGTGAAAAAGCAACTCAATTTTACTAAATCTAAAAATTTTCATTCCCATAGAAAATACAAAAAGAGAAAACATAAACCTGAAGAACTAGCGCGCTCTACCCATAATACACTGGCTTTTCATATGCCGTGGTTTATTTATCAGTTAAATAGAAAACATAACTGGGATAATGGCAATGAATGGGTAGGAACAGTTGCTACTTTATATGGTAATTTTAAAAAGAAGGGAGCTCAATTTTTTCGGGAATATCGATGGCATTTTCCTCGAGTTGCAAAAGCAGGATGGCATTTTACCTATATGGGAGGCAAAGATAGAATCAGACAGAAACTATCGAACATTGTAGAAGGAAGAGACGATATATTTAGTGTTTCAGATGAAGAAATCGAAATTTGGATTCAAGAACAAACAGCTGTTCCTATTGACGATACCTTTCCTAAATATGTTATAGAAAATAGGGATTACCTTAAATCAATGGGTTTTATTGCAGAATGCACTTCTTAGATGCAAAAAAAAGAATTTTTTTCTTAACTTGTGCAAATCGCTGTTTTCTTGTTAAAACAGTTATCTTGGAATTTAAGGAAAAAAATGATTGGTTTTTGTCCGCTTGCGTCTGGATCTAAAGGTAATTGTCTCTATATTGGAACTGAGAAGACAAAACTTTTAATCGATGTTGGAATTGGTATCAAGGTCCTAGAAGAGAGACTAAGATTAATCGGTGTGAATTTACAGCAAATCGATGCAGTTATCATCACCCATGAGCACACAGATCATATTAAAGGCTTAGAACGTCTAGCTTATAAAGGTCAAATTCCTGTGTTTGTGAATAGTGATACAGCTTGTGCTATTACTTCTTATGTCAAGAAAACTCCTCGCTTTAAGATTTTTTCTACAGGAGAATATTTTTCCTTTGGAGACATTGAAATTCTCCCTTTTTCTATTCCCCATGATGCAGCAGATCCAGTAGGATTTACGATTCATTTAGAGGGGTTAAAAGTAGGTATTTGTGCAGATTTAGGTTTTGTTTCTACTTCTATCGTTCAAGTTCTAAAAGAATGTGATTATTTATATGTAGAAGCCAATCATCAACCTTCGATGGTTTATGCAAGCGCGCGCCCACACATTTATAAACAAAGGGTCTTAGGACGTCAGGGACATCTTTCCAATGAAGAATGTAGCTCTTTAATTGAGCAGATCTTTCATCCAAATCTTAAACAGATCTACTTAGCACATCTTTCGAGCGAATGTAATCACCCTGATAGGGCATTGGAAACTGTGCAAAAAAAACTTACATTTTTACAAGCGGATACTAAAGTATGCATCGCTTTTCAACAGCATTGTAGCCAACCTATTTTATTTTAAAGCGGTAGTAAGAGCCCATCAAAGGCCATTTCAAAATGACAGTCGATATTGCAATCAATTAAAACGTCTCGGTGCAGTTGAATTTTATGTAATAAATTTTCATCTGTATGCATAGGATCGTGATGAGTAACAATCCAATGAGAGGTATCTGTATGTTTGATGAGAACAGAGGCATTTGCAACAGAGGAGTGCCCCCAACCTACTTTATGTTGGTATTCTGAAGGAGTATATTGCGCTTCATGAACTAGAAAATTGCATCCTTTAAAAAAGGAAATTAAGCTTGAGTACTCCTGTAATAAAGAATGAGAAGAGGTAATTGCTTGCGGCCTGCCGTGGTACCCCATTAAGAACTCATTATCGGTAGCATATCCAAA
>PSRO01000001.1 GCA_003176115.1 Chlamydiota bacterium
ATCATGGCTGTACCTCGTAATCGCACCTCTAATGCTCGAAAGAATTCCCGCCGTGCTCACCACGCTAAAAAACCAAAAAACGTAAATAGTTGCACGAATTGCGCTCAGAGCTGCTTGTCTCATCGTATTTGCTCTCATTGTGGATTTTATGCAGGACGTTTGGTAGTCAGTGAGAGGAAAGATTAAATCATCTCTATCTATTGGCATTGACTTAATGGGAAGCGATGCCCCTGCAAGAGAATTGCTTGAAATCATTCTCTTGCACTATAGCTCATTTGACGATCCCATTTATTTGACTTTGTTTGGCACTTCAGAAGTGTTTCAAGGTATTTCTTCCCCTTCTGCTTCCATTTCTTTCTTTCCTGTACAGGAAGCCATTTATATGCATGAGCTACCCTTAGTTGCCATTAAACGTAAACCTAATTCTTCTTTATGTGTGGGAATTTGCATGTTAAAAAAAGGGCATTTGCATGCCTTTATTTCAGCAGGAAACACAGGTGCTTTAATGAGCTCAGCAAAGATACATCTATCTTCACTATCTGGCTTAAAAAGACCTGCTTTACTAACCTTATTCCCTGGACATCAATCGGAGATTGCTCTACTCGATGTAGGAGCTAGTATTTCTTACAAAGCAACCCATCTTGTACATTTCGCGGCCATGGGAATTGCCTATCAAAAAAGCCGAGGTATTGCCTGCCCTAAATTGGCACTTTTAAATATTGGCTCTGAAGCAAAAAAAGGCACTCCTGAGCTAAGAGACGCCTATCAAACGCTGCAGCATTTATCTGATAAAAATGATTTTATATTTATAGGGAACGTAGAAGCTAGAAACGTATTTCAAACGGAATTGGATGTATTAATCACTGATGGTTTTACTGGTAACATTTTTTTAAAAACCTCTGAAGGGATCGCTTTTAATATTCTAAAAATGATTGGTGATATTGATAAAGAAACGCATTCTTTGTCATTACAAAGAGCTCTTCACGAATTACATCAAAAACTCGATTATTCTAAGTATCCAGGAGCTCTTCTTGCAGGAATTGATAAAATTATCATTAAATGTCACGGAGAAGGCTCTTCTTCAAGCATCCTAAGCAGTATTAATAATGCTTGTCAGTTAATTAAATATAATTTTATCGATAAGGTTAAAGAACAGTTGCAATCATTGCTTTTTTCTGGAAAAAGAACATAAAATCTTATAGGATTACTTCTTTTAAGTCATATACCCACTAAAATCTGTTCGCTTAAAGGACCCGATGCAAGAAATTTTATTAAATATCGAGTCAAAAGAAGTTCGCTACGCTGTGCTTAAACACGGAACTCTTTATGATTTGATTGTAGAAAGAAAAAAAAATCGACAAATAGCCGGTAATATTTACCGTGGACGCGTAACAAATATTTTACACAACATCCAATCTGCTTTCATTGATATTAATGAAGGGGAAAATGGGTTTATCCATATTTCTGATATTTTGGAAAATACGCAGAAATTCCAAGAAATATTTGATATAGATTTTGAATGGAATCATCAGATCTCCTCAAAGCAAACCAAGCAACGCAAAGAGACCGATATTTCTAAGCTCTTAAAGCCAGAGCAATCTGTGCTCGTACAAGTGGTAAAAGAGCCAATAGGCACTAAAGGAGCACGATTAACTTCTAATATATCTATTCCGGGCAGATATCTTGTTTTGCTGCCCAATACTCCTCATCGAGGAGTGTCGCGTAAGATAGAAGATCCTGCTTCAAGAGATCGCTTAAAAAAACTCATCCGTGCTTTTGAAATGCCGCAAGACATGGGTCTTATTTGCCGAACAGCAAGCATGAATGCTTCTGCTGAAATGCTTATTAATGAAGCAAGTGAGCTTCTTAAAACCTGGCAACATATTATCGATCAATTTCATAAAGCCAATAAACCCACGTGCTTATATGAAGAATCGGATTTAATTAAACGTGCTATTTTAAGTGCAATCGATAAAAAATTTGAACGTTTATTAGTTGATGATCACTCCGTTTATCAAAGATGCAAACGTATGTATACAAAATATGCATCAGAGCACCCTTTAAAAATTGAGTTGTATAGAGATAAGGTCCCCATGTTTGAAAGATTTGGCGCAGAAAGAGAAATTGAAAGAGCTCTGCGACGTAAAATTTGGCTTCCAAGCGGTGGCTATTTATTCTTTGATCGAACAGAGGCAATGTTCACAATTGATGTAAACTCAGGACGTTCTCAAAGTTCAGCATCCGATGTAGAAGAAGCATTAGTACATATTAATATGGAAGCCGCAGAGGAAATCGCTCGACAACTTCGTTTGCGCAATATCGGAGGCTTAATCATTTGTGATTTCATCGATATGCGCTCCCGTAAGAATCAACGCCGGGTCTTAGAGCGCTTAAAAGAGGCAATGAAAGATGATTCGGCCAAGTGTACAATTTCAGGTATGAGCGAGTTTGGCTTAGTGGAAATGACCAGGCAACGCAGCCGAGAGTCTCTTACGCAAACCATGTTTATAGGCTGTCCTTATTGCCACGGAAGCGGAATGATAAAAAACCATGAAAGTGTTTCCATTGAAATTAAACGGACGCTTAAAAAGCTGATTTGCCAACAACAACACTTTGGTCTCAAATTAGTTACTCATCCAGAATTAGAAGCCTATTTGAATCAACACGATAAGAAAAATTTACTAAAACTAGCAGAAGACTGGCATGCACAACTCTCTTTTGAAAGCAATGACAACCTACATTTAAATGAATTTCAATTTTATTCAACAATCAATGGAAAAAAACTCGAAATCTAATGCATTTTTAGAGCAGCTGCAGCTTGCTATTAACCAGAATCTTATTCCTAAGAAATCCGCTACAATTTTGCATGGATTTTATATCGAATACAAAACGGCAACCCTACAAGCAAGCGAAAAAACAGAGCGAATTTTTCTTACCTTTCTAGAACTTGTTATTCTACAATGCACCTCTCCTTTTGCTTTTTCTCATTACCATCAAAGATTGCGTAAAGATTTTGATTATCACAAATTTGCTCTTGATTTTGTAAGGCCTCTTATTGATGTGTCCTCTTCCTCTTTACAAGGAGAGCTCTACTTAGAAGAAATGAATGCTCACTTAAAGAACAAAGATAATGTTGTTCTTTTTGCTAATCATCAATCTGAGGGAGATCCTCAAATGATTAGTATTCTATTAGAGAAAAAATTTCCAAAAATTGCAGAGGATCTCATTTTTGTTGCTGGAGATCGTGTAATTAGCGATCCATTAGCGGTTCCCTTAAGTCTAGGCTGTAATTTATTGTGTATCTATTCAAAGCGCTATATTGACAATCCTCCCGAACTGAAAATGAAAAAGCAACTCCACAATAAAAAAACTATGGATACTATGAGTTGCCTCTTAAAAAAAGGAGGTAATATTATCTATGTAGCTCCTAGCGGTGGTCGAGACAGAAGTAATAATAAAGGAGTTATTGAAGTGGCAGATTTTGACTCTCCTAGCATTGAAATGTTTCATCTCATGGCTAAACGCTCTTTACATCCTACACATTTCTATCCTCTAGCTTTAAAAACCTATGCTATCCTGCCCCCTCCTAAAGCCATCCAAGTAGAACTAGGAGAATCGCGAACGGTGGGCTATGGGCCTATCCAAATAGCGTTTGGTCCTGAAATTGATATGGAAAACTACGCTTTAAAAAAATCATCCGATAAACATGCACGCCGCAAAGAGCGTGCAGAATTCATCTGTAATTTAGTACGCAAGATGTACAATGACTTTTTCTAATTCAAGATTTAGATAAATCAGTAAGTGCTTTTTCTCTACCTGTTTTATCTCACCGAATTTTTCCCTGAAATAAAGCTTCCATTGCCATTGCAAGATCATCTTTCTCAACTGGGTTTTGTTTTGAAGAAAATTGAGGAACAATTTCCAAGCAAAATGGGTGAAGCGTTTCTTCTGGTTTTTTTGATCTATCCGGCAGATTTTGTAAATGAGAAGAAACAGTAACCCCTTGAACTCCAAGCATCCCAAAAGTAGTATGTATACTTCTTGATGAAGGTCCCCTCTCATTTAGACTATCACAGCAAAGATCTCTGTATCCAGAAGTGCTATCACAAGCAGCTCTACCACCACTAAACCACCATGATTGCGTAGACGCTAATGGCTTAGTAACAAGAATACCTATTACCGTAATCTTTGAAGTCATAAAATGCGCAGACACTCCAGCTCCTTTTTCTATCCCTTCTAAATTAGCTTGAGATAGCGCAACTCCACAAAAAACCTCTTTATTTTCCAGTAAAATAGCACATGTTTTTTCTTCAAACCCTTTTGCTAAATGAGAACCGGAAGAGTCCCATGCTATATAGGCAATCTGCCCTTCTGATTCTATTTGAGGAAAGAAATTTCCCTTATTCTCATGATTTAAAGGAATAGAAGAGGAAAAAACAAATCTCGGTATTTTTGCTTCTTTATTAGAAAAGGATGATGAAGTTAGCCTTGGAAAGGTTATTTTAAGAAGATCCAAAATAGTAGTGTATGCCCGCTTTTGCAATGTAGCTGGAAGAGGTGTTGATAAATCAATCGTATCTTTTATATCTTCTCTAAAAAGAACAGGTAAATCACTGCTTATCTCTGGAGATTTGATACGAAGCTTTAACTCTTGGTCGTCTATTTTAAAACTGACCTGTCTACTTAGAGACGATAGTCTTTCTTGTAAATCTTGAAAGTTTTTTTCGACTACTGATGGGCTTTGAGAACGTGCAGTTTCAGAAATAATAGCATTAGCTATGTTACAGGTAAGAGCTGACATTTGGTCTTCTGGTATTTGATTTATAGAATTGCCTAAACCCATTGAAGGAATTCTTTGATGTCTTGCTGGATGATTTAAGTTATTTAGAGGCATAATAGACTCTCCTTTTAATCTTAGGTTTTAATGAAGCAGATCAATGATAGTGAATTCTTTAAATTAATGACAACGTCATTGTAAAGATAAAAATGTAAAAACTTTAAGTAACCCTCTTCCTTTCTCTGACGTTTCCTCGACAAAAAAAGGATTTTACATCAGAATGCAGAGCATAACATTTTTAAGATAAGGGTTTGATCATGAAGTATTTTTTGTCTTTCATTTGCTTAAGTATTCCTTTATGTGCAGTAGACCAATCCGCTCTTTCCTATACAATCATTCAAGATCAATGCAGACTCCCTATTCTTACCCCGTCTCTTGCTGAAAGAGAAACAGAAAAAATCATTCTAGAAAATGGATTAGAAATTCTTCTTATTTCCGATAAAGAAACCCCTCAATCTAGCGCGGGTATTTGTGTAGGCGCTGGCTCTTGGAATGATGACCATCCAGGAATAGCTCACTTTTTGGAACATATGTTATTTATGGGAACGGAAGCTTATCCAGATGAATCTGAGTATATGCAGTTTATTAAAGATCATGGAGGCAAGGTAAATGCCTATACGGCTCCAGATCGAACGGTTTATATGTTCTCGATTCACAACGATGCTTATGCGCAAGCCGTTGATCGTCTCTCTCACTTTTTTATCGATCCTTTATTCTCTACAAGTTGTATACAAAGAGAACTTAATGCCGTTGATAATGAGCATGCCAAAAACATAGAGAATGACGGATGGCGCCAGTATATGATCTTAAAAGAAACAGGAAACCCATCTCATCCAAATTGTAAATTCTCTACTGGAAATAAAGATACTCTTTGTAAAATCCCTCAATCTGATCTAAAAAATTGGTATGCAAACCATTACAACGCAAACTGCATGCATTTAGTTATGATCTCTTCTCTAAGCATTGCTGAAATGAGAGATTTAGCCGTTACCAAATTTTCGCCTATTACTAATGCACCCCATCAGAAAAAAATCCCTCAAAGCTTTTTATTATCCGACCAACAGAAAGGGAGCATGATTTTTATCAAACCGGTTAAAGATTTAAAGACTCTTTCTTTGTGTTGGGAGGTTCCAAGTGCATTTGCCACTAATCTAGAAGAAAAAGCTCCAGAATTTATTGCTTATATTCTCAATAAAGAGGTAAAGGGAAGTTTATTTGCTAAATTAAAGAAGGAAAATATTGTAGAAAACTTCCATGTTAGCTGTGATCGTTTCAGTAAAGATAGCCTGCTTTTTTGTATCGATGTCTCTTTAACCGATTCTGGTCTTCTACAAATCGATAGTGCTATATCCTATATATTTTCAGCACTCGAGCGCTTGAAGACAGAAAAATTACCCGACTATCTATTTCAAGAATTTAAAACTATGGCAATGATAGATTATCAATATCAATCTAGAAAAGATGCTTTTGAAATGGCATCAGAGACAGCTTCTAATATGCTTTATGAAGATCTTAGCTCTTATCCGATTAAAACGAAGATCCCAACTGTGTTTGCCCCCCAAAGAATTTATAGCTTTTTGAATACACTAAAACCCTCTGAGTGTGTCTATTTTGTCATTGCAGATCCGAATAAGATAGGAGTTATCCCCGATCGAAAAGAAAAATGGATGCAGGCAGAATACGCAATGATTCCCATTGATCAAAAGCGACTACAAACCTGGCAAAAACCTGAGATTAGTAAAGAGATTAATCTACCAGGGCAAAATCCTTATATACCTAACCAATTAACGCTACAAAACACACCTTTGCAAGAAATACCAACTTTGATTCATCAAGATGAGGGTTCTGAAGTATACTTTTTGGCGGATAATTATTACTGCATTCCAGAAACCGTATTTATATTTCAGCTCAAATCGCCTCTTTTGGACCAGACTCCAAAGGCTCAAGTATTAGCTGATTTATGGTCTTATGCTCTCCAAGATCTGCTTGCTGATGACTTATCCTTTGCTAAGGATGCGGGAATTCAAATAGAGCTAAAACTAAAACCTTTAGAAGTTATTTTCTATATTCAAGGGCTTAGTGAAAAAACACCTTTGCTCACTAAGAAAGTCTTTCAAGCATGTAAACAAGTTGTTTGTTCGCAAGAAAAATTTCAGATTTATGTTAGCACCTTAGCCGCTAATTATGAAAACTCTTCCAAAGAACTTCCTTTATGCCAAGCGGCAGAGCAAATGAGTGGGGTTGTTTTTGATCAACCGACTAGTCAGCAAAAACTATTAGCTTTGCAAAAAACCAGCTTAAAAGATGTATGTGATTTCTCAGAAAAATTTAGCCAATGTCTTTATGTACAAGCTCTTTTATATGGAAATCTCAGTCAAGAGCTAGCAACAGAACTTTGTAGAGAGATCCAGACAATTTTAGCAGCAAAACCCTATCCTCTTCAGAGCCAAACTAAAGCGAAAGTTCTCCTTCTATCCGATCTGCATGGACCTTATAAGCTTATTTTTGAGACAAACCGACAAGGGGCAGCTGCTTTGCTGCTTCTACAAGAAGGACCATTTAGTTTTGAATCACGGGCTATTCAACAGATCTTAGGTGAAGCTCTGCAAAGCGCTTTTTTTGAAACATTGCGCACTAAACAACAAACAGCTTATATAGCTAAAGCCTGGGATGATGAAAAAGAAAAACAGCTTATGCAGTATTTTGCAGTACAATCCAGTACACATACCCCCTCTGATTTATTAGCGCGTTTTGAATTATTTTTAGAAGATTTTGCTAAAAATTTGCCTGTGGAAATTTCTTTAGAACGCTTTGAAAAGATCCGTACAAGTTTAATTACCTCTCTTGCTATGAGGTCAGAAAACATGTTTAATAAAGCACTAGAAACCACTAAATTAGCTTTTTATTATCAAGATTTCGCATGGATAAATAAGCAAATAGATGGCTTAAAAGCTCTATCCTATAATAATTTTTGCATAGCTGCTGAAAAATTGATCTCTCGAAAGAATTCTCGTAGATTGGCTATTTTGGTAGAAGGGGTCATAGCCGATGATAAAAACTTTCGCTATGAACTTTCTTCTAAAGAAGATGTGCAAGCTCTAGGTCAACTTACATCTGTTAATTAAAGGGTTTTTAGTGATTAGAAAATGGCTACCCTTTTTGCCTATTTTACTCATCTTGTCCTTTGTCTTGTATTTTTTCTTAACAGGAAAATACAAGGCATTGGACTTTGATCTCATCAAATTCCAGCATGTTATTTGGGAGCAATATGTACAGGAATATCCCATTTTATCTGGATTCTGTTTTATTTTGATTCATACAATCTCAGTAATACTGATTATTCCAGCTTCTACCCTATTAACATTGGTTGCTGGATTTTTGTTCCCTTTGCCATTGGCAATTGTCTATACTTGCTTTTCTGAAACATTAGGAGCCGTGATATTTTTTTTTATTATGCGCACCGCATTTTTTCAATTTCTCTCCCATAGAAAAAAGGCTTATTTCATCCATTTAAGAGAGTCTTTTTGCCGCTATGAAATCAGCTATCTGCTTTTCTTGCGTTTCAGCCATATCCTACCTTTTTGGCTGATTAATCTGCTTTCTGCTGTTTTTCGAGTAAATATCCACACATTTATCTGGACAACTTGTGTTGGGGTCTTGCCTTTAATTACCGTGCTAGCGCAGGCAGGAGGAGGTCTTTCTACCTTTTTCAGAAGCGAAACGGACTTCTCTTTTGCTGCCATTTTTAATACACAAATTAAATTAAGTTTACTTGTTTTGGCTTTTCTTTCTCTTTTACCTATTTTATTAAAAAAGTATTTTCCTCATAAAAAAGTTTTAAAATAATTAAATTTATTAAATCCCATTAATTTATATTCAATAAAATTCTAAAAATAAGCTAGTTAAACTATTAACTAATACAATCTAGAAAAAATTAAATTCACAATTTTAATAAAAGTATTTACAAAATAATTTATTTATCCTACTTGTAAAATTAAGTTTAAACATTTGAGAGAATTATGAAACATCATACTAATTCAATATTCGGTTTAGGACTAAGCATAGTTGCTTTAATCTATCTTTTAGGGTTCAAAACACACGAATCTAGCTTTTCTGCCTCAGATTTATTCAATGGATGGGATAGCAAAGGTCTATCTCTATTTAATAGAAAAGATTCTAAAGATATTTTTCTCTGTTCGGAACCAAATAGTTTTAGAAAAAAATCTTATAAAGAACCGGTATATACCGATTTTTGCGAACCTGATTGCTGTGATGAAAAAAGGATAAAAAACTTTGATCCTTGTATAGATGTCACTCCTTCTGCCAGAGGTTGCATAGAAACAACTGGACCTTATTTAGAAGCATCTTACTTATATTGGCGTAGTTCTATTGAAGACTTAAGTGTCACTTCCAATATACAGCAACAAGGCACTCTTCAACTTAAAGAAACAATTAAACAAATTGATTATAAATATGAAAGCGGATTTAAGCTAGGACTCGGATATAACCTATCTTATGACTACTGGGATATTTTTGCTAACTGGACCCGTTTACACATCCAACCTCATTCTTCTTGGAGCTCTACAAGTCAAACCTTAAATGCTTCTTTATTAGCTCCCTTTGAAGGACCTGGTATATTAGGATCTAATTCTGTTAATTCGCGTTGGAACTTACATTTTGATACTGTTGATTTAGAATTAGGTAGACGTCTATTTCTGGGACGTAATTTAGCAATCCGCCCTTATGCGGGACTAAAAGGAGCTTGGGTAACATCTAGATTGAATACTTCTTATACGGAAGTCAATAGTCTAGTCTTTAACTCAGCCAATGTATCTTTAAAAGATAGAAATCAAGGCATAGGGCTTAGATTCGGGATGCAAGGTAGATGGGATTTAGGATGTTCTAATTTTGCTATCCTAGCCAATGTTGCTGGAGCAATTCTTTGGAATAATATTAAAACGACAAATAACACCGATGAGTTTCTTTCGAATGGTGATTTAGCTTTGGGAGGAGGCAGCAAACACGCCCATTATCGCACCCTAAAGCCTCTAGTAGAATGCTTCATAGGATTAGATTGGGGTTCTTGCTTTTGCAAAAAATACTACTTAGGAATTTCAGCTGGTTATGAAATGCAGTTCTGGTGGGATTATAACACATTTTTTGTTGCCCCTAGAAATACCACTATGTATGACTTAAAGCTTCATGGTTTAACCGCTACTATCACAATTGACTTCTAGGATAACTTCATATTGTGGTGAACAGCGTCTACATCATCTATTGCTTCCAGATATTCGATCAAATCAAGATTTAGTCTTTGGTTTTGAGCATCACATTCTATATATGTCCTAGGGATCATTTGAAGCTGTGCTTCTTCGCAAATAAATCCTCGCCCTTCCAAGATTTCCTTTACTTGAGATAATTGATCGGGGGCTGTTGTAATCACGCAAAAACCTTCTTCTAGATCAAAATCTTCTGCTCCTGCTTCTGTTATAAGGATAAAGAGCTCTTCTTCGCTGGCATTTTTTCTCCCTTGAATAATTCCTTTACGCTCAAAATTAAAAGCCACAGAACCTGGATTTGCAATACTGCCTCCTTTTTTGTTAGTGGCAATTCTCATTTCAGAAGCACTCCGATTTTTATTATCTGTCATGATTTCTACAATAATACCAACACCTGCATACCCATATAGTTCATAGGATATTTCGCTATAGTCTGCTTGGGCAGCGCTTATAGCTTTCTTAATGTTGCGCTCAATATTCTCATTAGGCAGGTTTGCGCTGCGTGCTTTGTGTAAAACCATTCGTAGCTTGGTATTTGCTTTAGGATCAGCCCCACCTTGTTTTACAGCGTTAATGATCTCTTTAGTTAAACGAGAAAAAAGCTTTCCTTTAATAGCATCTGCTTTACCTTTACGGTGTTTTATATTTGCCCACTTGCTATGACCTGCCATGATTTCCCTCTTTAAATCAATCTTTTCTGCATAAAAATTTTAGCGAGATATGTATTTTTTTCCTTGATAAATCTTTCTTGACACCCGAATTCTGTAAATCCTAGTTTGGCATACATTTTACGAGCAGGATTGCCTTCGTAGACCTCTAGATGTAAAATGCTAATGTTAAATTTCTCTTGCGCTAACTCCATTAATTTTTCCATTAACAAGCCGCCTATGCCATATCCTCTTTGATCTTTTTGCACAATAATGGAAAAAAGACAGGTGTGTTTGAGTTTTTCATAAGCTTGTATATAAAGCGTTGCCATTGCACAAGGCACGTTATTATGCTCTACTGTTATCCCTGAGCCAAAGCGAGAATAACCAATCCAAATCCTGATAGCATCCGCCACCTCTGGCTGCGTAAGCATTGGGAACCAGTGCAAAACTTCAGGATCGGAAAGCCATTTGGTTAAATAAGGAGCATCTGAGCGATCTGTTAAACGAAAGTTCAAATGAGAAAGAGGAGTTTTGTGTCTATTCATATCAGTGAAATCCCAAATAGAAGGCGTGCATAATACCGATCATTTTCTTTGATATAGTCTTCTTGCTTAGCAAATTGATAAAAATCGTACTTATGCAATAAATGAATTAAAGGATTATCTTCTACTACTTCTGTATAAATTTCCTCTAGATTAAAATATACTTTTGCTAAATGTATGACGTTTTTTAATAAACTATTACCTATTCCTTTTTGTTGATAAATGGGATCTACAATAATTTTAAATGAGCAATGATGAGAAACCTTTTGATAAGGCATTAAAAACAAAGTAGCTATGCCACAAGGCGTTCCATTAAGTGTAGCGGTAAGGCTTGCGCTATAACGACAAAATCCTAACCAACACTGCACTGTGTTGTTTACTTCCTGCTCATTACTAACAGGAAGAAAATGTTGTAATTTAGGATTCATCAGCCAATTACGTAAATAGATCTCATCGGTAATATGAGTATATCTAATATCTAATTCTTCTATTTCTTCCATCGATTAACCAAATTCTTGAAGATATGCATTAATAAAGCCATCTATCTCTCCATCGAGCACAGCTTGCACATTGCCCACTTCATACTTTGTTCGAGTATCTTTCACCAGAGTATAAGGTTGGAATATGTAATTACGAATTTGGCTTCCAAAACCAATTTCTTTCTTTTCTCCTGAAATCTGTTCTAATTTTGCTTTTCTTTCTAAATATTCTTTTTCATATAATTTAGCCTTAAGCATCTTCAGACACGTTTCGCGGTTTTGTACTTGGCTTCTCTCTTTTTGACAGCTCACTGTAATTCCTGCATATCGCATACGCACAGCAGAATCGGTTTTATTTACATGTTGTCCCCCTGCTCCTGAAGCGCGATAAGTCTCTATTTGTAATTGATCCTCCTTAATCTCCACTTCAATTTTTTCGTCAATCTCAGGAGTAATATCGACAGAAGCAAAGCTAGTATGACGACGTGCATTACTATCAAAAGGAGAGATACGCACTAATCGATGAACACCGCGTTCTGCTCTAGCATAACCATAAGCAAATGAACCGATTAATCGAATAGTAATGCTTTTTAATCCAGCAACATCCCCATCTACAAAATCGAAAATCTCTGTTTTCCAACCTCTTTTATTCGCCCAGCGTTGATACATGCGAGAGAGCATGCTTACCCAGTCACAAGATTCTGTTCCTCCTGCCCCGGCATTGATTGTTAAAAAACAATTTTTTTTATCTAATTCTCCAGATAACATTTTACGAATTTCTAAATCAGAGAGTTGTCTATCAACTTCTTTAAGTTCTTGCTCTAGCTCATGAAAAAATTCTGGTTCGGTCTCTAGATCCACCTCATTAATTAGCTCATACACATTTTCAAAACGCTGTTTTACTTGGCAGACAGGAACTGTCCAAGCTCTTAAATCATTAATTTCGGAAATAATCTTTTGCGCTAGGTTCTGATCATCCCAAAAGTTTGGATCCCCCATTTTTTTTTCTAGAAGAACAATTTTCTTTTCCTTTTCACTTAAGTCAAAGACACCTCCACATATGTGTTAAACGACTTTGAATTCCTTTAATCATATTTTGTATAGATTCCTGCATAAAACCATCCAATCTCAAGTTTGATTCTTAAAGATGCCATAATAATGTAATTCGATCCCAGCGCATTTTTTCAAAAAAGCGACTCATGTAATTTTACAAATTTAAAAATTTACAAAAATAGTAAAAATATTTATAAAATCTATATAAAAAATAATTTTTTTATTCCTGTTTACAATTTTTAAAAATTTTAGGAGATTTATGACAATACAACCAATCAACAATCCTATAGAAGCTCACACAAAACCTGCTCTTTCTAAAATACAATGGCTAGGCAAACAGGTTCCCACATTGGGAAAAACGTTGTATTCTCAATTAACTAAAATTACCCATTTTTTTTATCAAATAATCAAAACCCATCCAAAAAAAACTTTATCTATACTCGTAGGAGCAACTATTACCCTTTTGGTTTATTATAAAGGAAAAACTCTAGCAACTTATCTAAAGTCATTGAAGAAAGAGTCTAAAGAAAAAATTCTTCAACGAAAAATTAACGCTCTTTCTACGCAATTTGCTGATGAATCAAAAAAATTGGAACAACGATTTCTTACTAAACAATTTCTTATTATAGGAAAAACCATTCAAAATATTTCTACGGTTCAAGAGATTATAAATGATTCTATACACAATGAACAACTTCAAATCGTAACCGAACATGATCAAATTCAAAAAGACTTGAAAAAACTCACTGAATTAAAGCCTCATGGAAATGCTCTGCCTAAAGAAAAAACCATTCTTTTTTTCTAAACAAATAGGATTTTTTTCTATGTATCTGATGACGACATGTCGAATTTAAGATAGATTTATATTCTTAAGATGTCTTATAACTACTTTATGAATCGCAAGAAAAATGTTATAAACTAATTATTTTAATTATGCCCGTTAAATATTAAGGAGATTAAAGATGAAAATACCAGGTTTCTTAAGTGCTGCCTATGCTGCTACTACAAATGTAGCATCAAATTTTTATGGTTTTGGTAAAAGTGTAATCGGGACGGGTTACTCTGCATGCTCTTCTTTAGTAGGGAAAGTGGGCCAAGTCGCAGGGAAACTTATTCCTAGTGTGGTTTCTAACACAGTACAAGCGTATCCAAAGAGTTTTTCTTATGTTGCTGGTTTTACATCTGCCGCTGTTGTTCTTCAGGTTTTCTTTAAAAACCATGAACAAACCCCTCCTCCTAAACCTGGAATTGACTAGAAAAATACACATAGGTTTTTAAGGTTAGAGATATTAGCATCTCTAGCCTTTTTTTATTTTCTATAAGCTTTCACTAAACGCGCCTGTTTTTTGTAGAGCAATTGTATCTTCTTCTATCTTATAATCCCATATGCCTTCAGAAGGGATGAGGGGCCTTTTCTGAAAGATCACTTGGCCTTTTTCTTGAAAAGCTTGTAGACAAACCCCATCTTCTACTTCGATTTGCATCTCTTCTGTTAACTCGACATTTTCAGCGATGAAATAAGAATTACCTTTTAGGATGATTGTGCATTTTTGATGGTAAGAGATCTGATCTTTCCAATAGATATTAGAAGAGGTGCGATCAATCCCTTGGTTTTTTATTCGGACATTACTTAAATGACACCTGCCCAGCTGTTGGGAATACACTAGACGATCTTCTACATAATGCCCTATTACATGCTCGGCAATAATGTGGAGTACCCCATCTAAGTAGAGATTTTCTAATTGCACCTCAGCTATTTCTAAGCGCAGCTCACTTCCCCATGTTATGTGTCCAGATTGGATTTTTTGCGCAATAATCGTATATAGAGGACCTAGGGCGGGATGGTATTGAAACAAGATAGAAGGACCCTTAGTAATATATTCTTGATGAGAAGAAAATGCAGGTAGCGAAAAATCACATCGATTTTTTAATAGATCGTACCCATTATACAAGATATCGTAAAAGCAGCCTTCTGGCGTCTCTAATAAAGAACCTGTTTTTGTAGATTTTTTTTTTACTGTGGAGATGGTTTTATGTCTTAAGTTATAGCTCAAGAAAGAACCTAACTTATCTATTTGACTAGCAGAAAAGCACTCAGCGATATTTTGCATCATCGACTCTAACCTAGCAATTTCACACTCTTCGAGATGCCCTTCCTTATTGATAAAACAGGTTTTTTTCTGATTCACAAGCATCCCGGGAATAGGGCATTTCTTAGTGACTTCTTCAATGGCTTTTATATCGGCAAATAAAATATTTGTATTGGAAAAAAAACGTGAATAAGAACTTCCCTTTTCCAAAGGAAGGTCTTTCATTTGATATCTTTCAAGATCACAATATTCAATATTTGTTATGCAATACTGTTTTTTTTCATTTATACAAAGTACATTAATCCCTTCTGCAGCTTCTAATAAGCGCAAACAAGAAGCAAAGCCAAACTGTTTATTTTTCTGATAACCAATTCCACAAAATGCAAGCAGCCCATAATCAACAGAAGCTACTGGATTATTAATCTGTCGAATTAAAATCTTGGTACACCCTTGAGAAGCAAACCAAGCAAAAATCTTTTGTTCAATCGCTGTTTTCCATAGCATTCCATGGCCACCTGGCTTTCTTAAAATACGACTATTTTGTGCTTGTAACCACTTTCCCTTGCCATTTAATGCAGGCACAAGTGGTTGTTGAAAAAAACGAAAAACATCTTTAGAACGACCAAACCATTTATTTTGTTCGCAGATAGATAAAATGTGAAGATGATTATTTTTTTCTTCAGAGGTCATCATAGCAATAGGTGTGATAAGCTGCTTGTCAAATAGTTTAAAATAGAGATATTCTTTTGCTTGGAGATCGCGAATTAATCCTTCTAATAAGCTTCTACCACAAAATTCTAGTTTTGCAGCAGGAAGAGAAGAATGAGTTACTGTATCCATCAGCTGCAATCGGTCAGCTGCTCCCCCTACAGGATAAATTTCTGCTAAGAAGGGAAGAGCATAAAGCCCTTCTAAGATATACTTACAAGTTAAAGAGTCTTCTTGCGCTATATTTACATCTTCTGGTTGCTCATAGTTCTTATATTCATGGGATAGCGTACTATTTGAAAGCAGTGATAACATCATAGCGTGATAACCAACTATTCCCCCCATAGATTGATAAAAAGATTCAACCGGATAGAGATCTTCTAAAAGATTGTATATATGGTTTTTGTCGAATGGGTGAAAAAGATGATCCTGGTTAATAACTAGTATAGATTTCAAGATTAGCTGATCTTTTACAGTCAGTGGTAGATCGATTATTTCTGGAATAGGCTTCTCTAATAAACTTAAACGCTCTTGATCGTTTTTACAAGAGCTAAGCTTACTTGCTAGAACACAAAAAATCTCCTGATCTGCTATCATTGTTATACAAAATCAGCCATTAAATTAAGGAATAAGACCAAACTGCCACGATCTAGTTCTAAATTGCAAGCGATCTTTTAAGAAAAAAAATGAATTTATAGAGAAAATTTCAACTCATTTATCCACAATTAGTTGAAAAAAAAGAAACGAGAATCTTATCCTTGTGAAGGATTTATAAAACGATTTTTTTTGACTATAAATTCCCTCTAGAGATACAACATGTCCTTCGAGGGATAGGAAATCCTCGGATTAGCTATCCCAAGTTCTCGTTCTTTGGTTTTTCCATAAGGGGTTTATAGAAAAATCGTGATACGATGTGGTTTTCATAAGGTTAATTAGGATAGGAAAATTAAACACAGTTTTTTCCTAAAAAGCAACTGTGGATAATTACAGTCATTTCCATAAGGAGAAGTAAATGGCAAAAAAGAAAGAATCTAAATTTATGCAAGCGCTGCAGATTAGTGATGAATTAGCTGCAGTTATTGGCAAAGGTCCGATGCCTCGGACAGAAGTGACAAAAAAATTGTGGGAATATATTAAAAAACACAAATGTCAAGACACCAAAAACAGACGTAATATTAATCCAGATGAAAAACTTGCCAAAGTTTTTGGCGGTAAGAAATCCATTAATATGTTTGAAATGACAAAAATTGTAAGCAAACATCTTAAAAGTTAATTAAAAGATAGGCTCAAAAAAGTGCATGTATGTAAAAAAATGCACTTTTTTGGACTTAATTTCAAAAATATGTTTCCCATACCTCTTATTTCAGCTATTTTACTTGCCGGTGGAAAAGGCACTCGTTGTAAAAGTGCTATACCCAAACAATTTTTACCTCTGGGTTTGAAACCGTTAGTCTTACACAGCTTTGAGCTTTTAGCAAAGTCCGGTCTTATTACAGAAATCATCATAGTTTGTGAGGACTTTTATCGGCATTTATTTACCTCTAGAACTAATTTGAAAATTGATTTTGCTAGTCCAGGAGTCAGAAGACAAGATTCTGTATCCAACGGCTTAGCACAAATCACAAAAGGCTCTTTTGTCTGTATTCATGATGCTGCTCGTCCTTTTCTGCAATTAGAAGATCTAAAAGAAGTGATCGAACAAGCGCTCGTTCATAAAGCTGCAGCTTTAGCTATACCTGCTAAAAATACCATTAAAGAAATAGATTCTACTGGGTTTGTCAGAAAAACCCTAAATCGAGAAATTCTTAGGGAAACCCTAACTCCACAGGTTATTGCACTAGATTTACTGAAAAAAGGCCTCCTTGAAGCAGAAAAAAACAAAATAGACATTACAGATGATGTTTCTGCCATAGAATTAATTGGATATACTGCTAAACTTGTTTCCGGAAAATCTTCAAATATAAAAATTACTAGTTCCGAAGATCTACAATTAGCGCAAAGCTTTTTACATGCATAACTATAAATTACTCATTGCTTATGAGGGAACATGTTATTCAGGCTGGCAAATACAAAAAAATGGTACATCCATTCAAGCGCTGTTGGAAAGATACTTATCGATTATTTTGCGTACCCCTATTAAAGCAATTGGATCTGGCCGTACAGATGCAGGTGTACATGCAATAGGGCAAGTTGCGAACTTTAAAACAACAACCTCTTTTGAGTTTTCCCGCTTACTTAAGTCTTTGAATGGCTTACTGCCATCTGATATTAGAGTGTTGAATATTGAAAAGGCTCCTCTTGACTTCCATGCACGCTATAGTGCAATAGGCAAGGTATACCATTACTACCTATATACAAGCTCTGTTAAGGACCCTTTTAATCGTTTCTATGCCTATAAAGTTCCTCATCCTGTAGCCTTAAATATATTAATGCGAGCAGCAAAGCTTTTTATAGGCACTCATGATTTTACTGCCTTTGCAAATGAAGCTACCACAGGCTCTGCTGCAAAAAATGCAGTACGTAACCTTAGACGTTTGTCCATCCTGCAAGAGGAAGAGTATATCTGCCTAGAGCTAGAAGCAAATGGTTTTTTATATAAAATGGTTCGTAATATCGTTGGTACATTGCTTGACATCTGTGCAGGGAAAATAGCGCTAGAAAAAATCCCTGCTATTTTTCAGGCAAAAGACCGAAGGCTAGCAGGGCGCACTGCACCTGCACATGGGCTTACATTAGCTAAGGTAGAATATGAGACAGCATTTCTTAACTTCGACCCACACTCTCTTTTCTTGTTAAAAAGTTACAAGCCTTGATCTTCAAAAGACATAGGTAAAAGCAATCGGTCTCCA
>PSRO01000082.1 GCA_003176115.1 Chlamydiota bacterium
AAGGTTCCTTGTACTATAAGCTGTGTCATATAAGCCTTTAATTAAAAAATTAAATTCCCAAAATTAACTCATCATTTTATGCTAGAAAATCTCCTAACCGCTCAAAAACTTTGTATAAAAATAAGCTTGTTCGTTTTTTAGGGGATCTTAGAATGAAAATAAGTAATAGATAACGCTATTTTTCTGCTTGATCTATAGAATTTTCAGCATAAGGTTGAATTTGCTTAATAAAATTTGCTATTTCTTGTGCTTTATGCTGTTTGTCTAGCTGGATATATAAATATTCTATGATGCTTAAAGTTGAGGTCACTGATAATTCTTTTATCTCTCTTTGATCTTTTGTGAGCTCAATAACCATTTTACCTTCACTTGTTTTTTGTTTCAGTTCATCACCGGATGTTTTTGCATATTTCTGTATATTTTCCAAAAGATAACTTTTAGTATCTCTAGGAGAATTCCATGAAAAAGTTAAGAATTCTTTAAATCTATTTATCTTTCCAGGCATTTCTTCTGTTTTTTCAGTTAAACAGGAAAAGCAAACTGTTAATAAACCGTATTTTTTTTCTTCAGTATAATGATTAACGTCATTCTTAAATCTATTGACTACTTCGTTTTCGTTGAATTGCTCTATTTTTCTGTTTTTTAACATAATAGCAGCTGTAGTGGCTGCTATTACTCCCGTGGATATTACTGCTGGTATCAACGTTGAAGCAAATACAGAAGCAACTAAGGCAGAAATAGCCAAAAATCTTACAGCACCTGTTTTAGAAGGAAACCGTGATTCTTCTATATTTTTTATATCAAAAAAAGAACAGGTAGCACTCAGCATTACACTACTCATAAGAATTTCCTGGGATTAATTTAAAACATTAAAAGCGTTAAGGGTAAGGTGTCGTAACACACTTAAAAACAGTTAATAACAGCCTTGCCTTGTGCTGATTTATTAATTTTTTATTGGATAGAAATATGATTTCTAACCATTTGCATCTTCTGTAAAACACAACTTTTGTTGATCTTCAAAAGATTTTAATTGATTAACATATTTTTCAATATGTTTTGCTTTTTCGGTATGATATTCTCCTTCTTTCTTATTGTTATACTTATAGGACTCCCGGCTTATTTGCTGGTGTAATTCTTGTGCTATTCCCATAATGAAAGAAGGAGCAGCATCTTTTATTGCTTCTTGTTCTTTATTAGGTTGAAATACTGCGTATTCCCCTTCCATTTTAAAAGCCTCCTTGAATTTTGGACTTGTTTCTTCAAAATACTTATTATATTTCTCTTTGAAGTATTCTTTAGTATTTTTTTCTTGTATTAATGATCTTGTTTTAAGATGCTTAGGCATCTTATTTGTTGCTCTCAACAAATAAAAATAACAGATCGTCAATAGTTCATATCGTTGTTGTATATTAATATTATCTCTGGGTCCTAAGGAATCCAAGAAAGCTTCTTTTACATTTGGAACAATCTCTGCTTCCTGAAAGACTTCTTCAGATATTGGACTCATAACATTTGTTATAATTGAGTCCCCTCTTAATCCTCCTATAGATTCATTAGATTCACTACTTTGCGACCTCGTTGATGGGGATCTATTCAAAGCTTGATCAACAACTTCTTCAATAGTTGTATCCAGGTCCTGCGAAGTTTTTACGTCTAATTGAATGACCCTATTTTTCCATGCACAAGCACTAGCTGCTATAACTGCAAAACCTAATACTGGCAATAATACTGAGGCAACAGCAGAGCAGACCATTCCAACAATAGCTAAAAACCTTATTGTCTCTATAACAGCTACATTACGAGTAGTATTACTTAAAACAGCAACAGCTCTGGATTGCAACCCTTTTTTATGATCGGATCTTTCAAGAGATGAAGTATTCTCAGAACCTAATATTTCTATATTCTCTTCTTCTGGTTGTATACCAGAGCCCCTATTCTCAGAAGTCCTATAAGATTCACTTAGGGAAACAGCTGTAACTGAACAAGTCATAAATGCTCCTAATAAAATGAAATATGGCAAAAAGAATGGAAGTTTATTACTTTAATAAAAAAAATTAAGTTTTTATCATTAATGATTTTTATGAATTAATAGTGCTTTGGTAATTAGCGGTTAATGTTAATTATACATTTGATCATAATAAAATCAATTTTAATTTTTAATTAGAAATACATCCTTTCTCTTGTCAAGAGAGAAAAAATGCTCTATTATCCTCTTTCTATTTCAAGCTAGGTATAAGATGCGAGAACTTTCTTGTGGAATTGTTGGTTTACCAAATGTCGGTAAATCCACTTTATGGAATGCATTAACGAAAAAAGCAGCGGCAGCGGCAAACTTTCCTTTTTGCACGATTGATCCTAACGTAGGTATTGTTGAGGTGCACGATCCTCGATTAGAAGTGTTATCTAAGATCTCTAACAGTGAAAAATTGATCTACTCAGCTGTGACCTATGTAGATATTGCAGGACTGGTAAAAGGGGCTTCTCAAGGAGAAGGCTTAGGTAATCAATTTCTAGCTAATATCCGAGAAAGCGATATCATTATTCATGTGGTTCGCTGTTTTGAGAATGATGACGTGATCCACGTAGCTGGAAAAATTGATCCCATAGACGATATCGAAGTGATTCATTTAGAGTTGATTTTATCCGATCTACAGATGGTAGAAAATATTCTTGCTAAGGTAGAAAAACAAGCTAAGGGAAAAAAAGAACTTCAAGATACAGTTACTTGTTTAAGAAAAGCACGCGACCATCTGAATCAAAACCACCCTTTACGCACTTTAGCCCTTACTCAAGAAGAGAGTGTCTTGTTGAAGAACTATCCTTTTCTTACCAATAAAAAAGTAGTGTATGTAACAAATGTCTCCGAAGGCGATTTGCCAGATATGCATAATCAATATGTAGAAAAAGTACGCGCTTATGCAGAAAAAGAAGGAAATATCGTTGTACCTATCTGTGCAAAAATAGAAGAAGAAATAGCGCAGCTAAACGATAAGGATGCCTTAGATTTCCTAGAAACTCTAGGTATTAAGGAAACGGGCTTAAATCGCTTAATTAAAGCTTCCTTTGATAGTCTTGGACTCATCACTTATCTTACCACTGGAAAAATAGAAACTAGAGCTTGGCCTGTTAAAAAAGGAACTAAAGCACCAGAGGCCGCAGGAGAAATCCACAATGATTTGCAAAAAGGCTTTATTCGTGCGGAGGTGGTCTCTTTTGAAGATATGGTCAAATATCAAGGAAGGGTGAGGGCTAAGGAAGCTGGTCGCGCTAGGTCTGAAGGCAAAGAATACATCGTCCAAGATGGCGATGTAATGATTTTTTTTCATAATTAAAGGATTTCATGTTCGATTTACTATTTATTTCTTCTGCTCATTGTACGCAAGAGTTGTTGGCAAAAGAGATCGAAGAATTGGGTGTGTCCGATGTTCGTATCGGTCATTATGGCATTTTTGTTCCAAAAACAATGGATAATGTGTATTTAGTGAACTATTTAAGTAGACTAGCTAATCGAGTACTATGGCCCATTGCACAATTTAGCTGCCGTCACAAAGAGGATTTATACCAGGAATCCCGAACGGTAAATTGGGACGCCTTTTTAACTGTGCAAAAGACATTTGCCATTGATGCCAATGTCTCTCATCCTCATTTGCGCAATAGCTTGTTTGCAGCACAGATGCTCAAAGATGCTATTTGTGATCATTTTTGGGAAAAATATGAGGAGAGGCCGTCTGTAAATACTAAGAAGCCAGATCTGCAATTGCATCTATTTATTCATAAAGGACGCGCTACCATTAGTCTAGATACCTCTGGAGCTCCTCTTTATAAACGCGGTTGGAAGCAAGAAGGTGGTATTGCTACAATCCCTGAAACATTAGCTGCTACACTGCTTAAACTATCTGGATTTACAACAAAAGAGGTTCTCTGTGATCCTTTTTGTGGAGCAGGAACACTATTAATTGAAGCTGCTTGTATAGCAACAAATACGCCAGCTGGCTACTTTCGCAAGGAATGGGGATTCTTATCCCACCCAGACTTTGATCAAAACCGATGGTTAGAAATTAAGACAAGCTGGGATGCTAAACGTATACCCTGCCCCTCTATTTGCGCTATTGGAGCGGATAAAGATCCAAATATGGTAGCTTTAAGCCAAAAGCATCTACAAAAAACAGGTTTTAGCAAACAAGTACTTGTTTGCAAATCAGAGATAGCTAATTTTAAACCTCCTTGCCTTCCTACTTTAATTGTAACAGATCCTCCCTTTGGGAAAAGAATGATGCAATCTAATGATTTAATTGCTTGTTTTGATCGATTTCTTAAAGTTCATTGTCTAGCTACTCCTTTTGCTTTTCTACTTTATCCTTCTGATAAAGGTGCACAGTTAGAAAGAAATGGGATGCGGATTTTAAAACGCTGGCCGCTTACACATGGGGGCTTGGATGTAAGCTTGTTTTGCGTTCAACATGCTAACTAGTTTTTTTTTCTTGACGCTAAGGGATATTGCCAGTATAGATTCACTTCGATTACAAAAAACTTCGATCAGCTTTTAAGAAGCTTACCAGGATTTTTTTTCTCATGGCCGAAAAAACAGAAAAGGCGACGCAAAAGAAATTGCGCGATGCGCGTAAAAAGGGGCAGGTTTCCAAGTCTCAAGATTTCCCCGCTGCTTTTACTTTTGTAGTGTCCATAGCTACTACCATTATAAGCGCTACGTATCTCTTTAAACTGCTTGCAGATTATATGATCGGCATGTTTACTCTTTCTAAAACTCAAATCGATTTACCCAATCGAGCCCCAGGAATTATTAAACAGGCCATCTTAGTCATCTTTCAAACAAGTGTTCCTATTATAGTCATAACGGTTTGTACCGGTGTCCTGGTGAACTTTCTGATTATTGGACCTATGTTTGCTTCTCAAGCATTGAAACCCGATATCAAGCGATTAAATCCTGTTACCAATCTTAAAAACCTTTTTAAGTTAAAAACACTCGTAGAACTTACTAAGTCTATTTTAAAAATCTTAGGAGCTTTAATTATTATCTACTCAGTAGTTTGGAATATCCTACCAGATATTGTATCTACTGCTGCACTTCCTGTAGAAGCGAGCGCTTTAGTCTTTACGAATTTTCTCAATAAGGTAATTATTCGCATAGGGATCTTTTTTCTAGCCATTGCTATATTTGACCTCGCTTTTCAAAAAAGAACCTTTGCTAAAGAAATGATGATGGAAAAGTTCGAGATTCGCCAAGAATATAAAGACACAGAAGGAGATCCTCATATTAAAAGTAGAAGGAGACAAACCGCACAGGAAATTGCTTATCAAGAAGGACCACCTTCTGCTAAAAAAGCAAGAGCGATTATTACGAATCCTATACATATTGCAGTGGCCATTGATTATAAATCAGAAGCAGATCCTTCTCAAGAGCTTGCTCCTCGAATTATCACAATGGGCAAGGGTCTAGTTGCTGATCAGATTATCAGAGTAGCTCAAGCAAATAATATTCCTATTATGCGGAATGTCCCTTTAGCACAAACTCTTTTTGAAAAGGGATCAATTGGTGATTATATACCTGAAGAGACCTATCAAGCTATAGCAGAAATCCTAAGGTGGTTAGAAAGACTGGAATCATTAGAGACATCGGGAATGGAGTTATTTACATGAAAGATTTACTGAATAGAATCACGCGCGCCTTAAGTAGCCAAAGAGCTCTAAATATCATTAATTCATCCAGTGATATTATTTTAGCTCTTTTCATCATCATGTTAATCATGGTGATCATTATCCCTGTTTCACCAAACATGCTAGATAACTTAATTGCGATCAATTTAGCTGTTTCTATCTCCGTGTTAATGGTAGCTCTCTACATTCCTAAAGCAGTCAATCTTTCGATCTTTCCCTCTTTATTGCTAATCACTACCTTGTTTCGTTTAGGGATAGAAATCTCTGCAACTAAACAGATTTTGCTCCATGGATATGCAGGACACATCATTTACACTTTTGGAAACTTTGTCGTTGGGGGAAACTTCGTCGTTGGAGGAATTGTTTTCTTAATCATTACCATTGTGCAGTTCATCGTTGTAACCAAAGGTGCTGAAAGAGTCGCTGAAGTTGCTGCTAGATTTACTTTAGATGCGATGCCTGGAAAACAAATGAGTATCGATGCAGATATGCGAAGTGGTGTCATTGATGCTAATCAAGCGAGGGAACTACGTTTAGCCATCTCTAAAGAAAGCCAGATGTATGGAGCTATGGACGGAGCGATGAAGTTTGTTAAAGGAGATGTTATTGCAGGGATTGTAATCGCATTAATTAACATCATTGGAGGCTTGATTATCGGGGTTGCTATGCGTAATATGACCGCTCTTCAAGCAGCTAAAACCTATACCCTTCTTTCTATAGGCGGTGGTTTAATCGCACAAATTCCCTCGCTGCTTATCTCTTTAACAGCAGGTATTGTGACCACTCGTGTTTCTTCGGAGAAAAAAGACTCTCATTTAGGAAAAGAAATCTCCTCACAATTACTAGGCCAGCCTAAAGCTATCATGATTGCGGCTATAGTTATTTTCCTGTTGGGGTTGATTAAAGGTTTTCCTACCCTTGTTTTTATCGTGATTTCTGTTGCTCTGGGTACCATTGGTTTTGTGGTATGGTATAACGCTAATAAAGCCCTAGTTAAAGCACAAGGCGGTATTTCTACGGCAAAGATGGATACCGATGTAGAAGGACACTCAATGATCCGAGGAGGAGCAGATGATTATGCATTGACCCTTCCTATTGTTTTAGAAGTAGGTAAATCTCTTTCTACTGTGATTCGTAAAGAGAAACAAGGCTCTACTTTTGTAGAGGATATGATTCCTAAAATGCGTCTTGCTCTTTATCAAGACTTAGGAGTGCGTTTTCCTGGAGTACATGTACGTACTGACTCACCTACTTTAGAATCTGATGAATATGCTATCTATTTAAATGAAGTACCAACTGTCAGAGGTAAAATTGTAGAAAATGCACTTTTAACAACGGAAAATCCAGAAACACTACGTCGTTATAATATTGCATTTAGCACAACGAAAAACTCGATCGGCCAACCCTCTGTTTGGGTCGAGAATCGATATCAAGAAATTTTAAAAAAAGCAGGTATTAAATTTTGGAGACCTTTAGATGTGATGATCCTGCATCTTTCGTATTTTTATCGCCAACATGCAGCAGACTTTTTAGGCATTCAAGAGATGCGAGGCATTTTAGAGTTCATTGAAAAATCTTATCCCGATCTTGTTAAAGAAGTAACACGCTTAGTTCCTCTGCAAAAACTGACAGAAATTTTCAAACGTCTCATTCAAGAACAGATCTCCATTCGCGATCTACGCACTATTTTAGAAGCATTAGCAGAATGGGCCCAATCGGAAAAAGATACCGTTTTACTCACCGAATACGTTAGATCTTCTTTAAAACGCTATATCAGTTTCAAATACTCTCAAGGTCAATCTATCCTATCTGTTTATTCATTAGACCCAGAGATTGAAGATATGGTTAGAGGAGCGATCAAACAAACCTCAGCGGGATCCTATTTGGCACTCGATCCTGATTCCGTACAGCTCATTTTACAAGCGATGCGCAATGTAATTACACCAGTTCCTGTGGGAGGACAACCACCTGTACTACTCACTGCCATTGATGTAAGAAGATTTGTACGCAAATTAATCGAAGGAGAATTTCCGGATATGGCAGTCATTTCCTATCAAGAAATTGTATCTGAAATCCGTGTCCAACCTTTAGGTCGGGTTCAACTTTCATAGAAGAGATCATTTATGGCAGATCCAAATCATATCGATGGTGTTTCTCGTAGCGATGCTTCTAAAGCGCAAAAAGCAGCTGAAGCTGAACTAGCTAGACAGAAAGCAGATATTATACAAGAGGCTAGTGAAGATTTACAAGAATGGACGGAAGAAGGCGCTTTCCTACCAGGTTTTATGAGAAGGGCAAAAAGCTTAGAGACAAGAAGATCTCCTAAAGAAGAGCGTACAGAAAAAAAAGAGCAAGTTAGAGAAATAGAACGAATCGAAGAAATCAGTGAAGAATTTCAACAAAGAAACCCAGAACTGCAAGCAAGAGCTCTTAGACTTTTACGCTCAAGGCTGCAAGAAGAAGATACCGCTGAGGATATACAGAGAAAAGTTGCAGAAATTTATCCTGATCATTTCTTAGCTGATGAAGCTTTAGGCTTTGTCCTTCGAACATCTACAGGAGAGTTGTCCAAACAAGCAGCCCTTGCTAGAGAACAATTAAACAATTTTTACAGCCGAGAAATTAAAGCTGGGAAAAACATAGCAGCACAAGTACAAGAATTTTCTATACAAGGTCTAGAAACCTCGATTGGATTGCGTGCTTTATATCGAGAAATCACAGGAAATCCCAGAGATTGCAATACGCTCTTTAATACTCTTTTATCTATGTTTAAATACGATAAAATGAAATTGGTCAT
>PSRO01000049.1 GCA_003176115.1 Chlamydiota bacterium
TGGCTTTAGATATGTTTTTTCGTGCTAAATCCCGCGATAATTGCCAATATGAAGTGCGTTATAATGAAAACTGGGAAGAAAAAAAAGACACCCCTTCTTTGCAAATCGTATTTGTAAAGACACCCCTTCTTTGCAAATCGTATTTGCTTGGCGTAATGTCCCTAAATACAGCTTTTTATATCGTATGGCACGTATGATTCATCGACATGGTCTAGTGATGAAAAGAGTAAATGCTACTTATGTTGATGCATATAGTAGACAAAATATCCTCATTATGTCGCTAGGTCTACATGGAATTCAAGGAAAAGCTGCTTGGGAAGAAACGAATATCTCTGACTTTTTAAGAGAACTTGTAACGCTAAAATACTTTGAAGGTTTAGAGATTATCGAAGAGCTTTTTGTCGACGAGGGGCTTTTAACCGGCAATCAAGGAAATCTTGTAAAAGCAATCATCTATTTTATTCACCAAACACTAGTTCACGCTGATATGAATATCTATTCTTTTGGCCATATTGAAGAGGGCATCTGCCGGCATCCAGAATTAATTGTGAAGGTAATTCAAGCATTTGAAGCCAAGTTCAACCCAGAAAATGTCAATTTAGAAGCTTATCAGGATATACGCCGAGAATTTATGGATCTAGTAGACCATCTAGATACAGGACATCAAATCAATGATACCAGACGCAAAAATATTCTTAAGCAAGCGATGAACTTAGTGGATTATACACTAAAGACAAATGTCTACCGTGATAACAAAACTGCATTTTGCTTTCGTTTAGATCCCGAATATCTTAACAATGTCTGCTATGAGAGAAAAGATAAGTTCCCTGAACTACCCTATGCGGTTTTTTTTATGAAGGGATTATACTTTATCGGTTTTCATATTCGCTTTCGCGATTTATCTAGAGGGGGTCTACGTACTGTATTTCCTGAAAAAATGGAACAGATGCTTGTAGAGAGGAACTATATCTTTGCTGAATGTTATAATTTGGCATATACCCAAAACAAAAAAAATAAAGATATTCCAGAAGGAGGCGCCAAGGGAGTCATTTTCTTAGAACCTTATGAAAGGCTGTATTCTGAAGAAGAAATCTATCAAAGAGAGTTAGAAGATGAAGGAATTCCTCAAGAAGAAATCAAGCAACATCTTATGACTTATCATCGAGAACAAAAGCTGGAATACCTCTATCAAACACAACGCTCGTATATTGAAAGTTTTTTAACTATTTTAAATTGCGATCCCGATGGGAAACTCCGGGCAAAACGGATTATCGATTATTGGAAAAAGCCTGAATATATCTATTTGGGTCCTGATGAAAATATGCACAATGAAATGATCGATTGGATTTCCTCGTATAGTCAATATTATCATTATAAACCAGGTGGAGCTTTTATCTCCAGTAAGCCTGGCGCAGGGATCAACCATAAAGAATACGGAGTTACCTCTTTGGGTGTTAATGTATATATGGAAGAGATGTTAAAATTTCTGGGCATTAATCCTAACAAAGACTGTTTTACGGTAAAAATGTCAGGAGGACCCGATGGCGATGTAGCGGGCAATCAAATCTATAACTTATATCGATTTTACCCTAATACAGCTAAACTGCTTGCAACAATCGATGTCTCAGGTACCATTTTTGACCCAATTGGCTTGGATTTAGAGATAATGACTCGTTTATTTAAGGAAGGAAAACCTTTACGTTTCTATCCCCCATCTGAACTCAATGATGAAGGGTTTTTATTAGATTTATACACAAAAAGAGAAGAAACGGCTTATGCGCAAAAAACTCTGTGTTGGAGAAAGAAAAACGGAGAGTTAATAGAAGATTGGTTATCTGGAAATGAAATGAACCACCTGCTTAGACACAATGTGCACCAGGTGAAAGCAGATATTTTTATTCCCGCAGGAGGAAGACCTCGCACCTTAAACGAGAACAATATAAAAGATTTCCTAGATGAGGCAGGGAAACCCACTGCACAAGCCATTATTGAAGGAGCTAACCTCTATCTCACCCCCTGGGCTAGGCGCTCTTTAGAAAAATTAGGGGTGCTTATTATCAAGGACAGTTCTTCTAATAAAGGAGGAGTTACCTGCTCCTCTTTTGAAGTACTTACTTCTTTGGTTTTATCTCAAGCAGAGTTTGTTAAAGAAAAACAGCAGATCGTAAATCAAATTTTAAAATTGATAAGCATAAAAGCTCGAGAAGAAGCTACTCTTTTATTAACTACACATCGCGATACTCAAGGGTTTTTAACCGATATTTCAGAATGGATTTCGGAAAGAATTAATCAGTATAAAGATCAATTAATGCAATATTTTCAGTTTATGACCCTATCTAATGATCTTACAGATCCCTTTGTTCGGTGTTTACTGAACTATTGCCCTCCTCTTTTACGAGATCAATACCAAAATAGAGTCCTAATGGAAGTTCCAGATATGCATAAAAAAGCGATTATTGCCTGTCAAATTGCCTCTCGAATCGTGTATACCCGCGGTTTGGATTGGTCTCCTAGCCTAATTGATATTCTTCCTCTGATTATTACCGACCCCAAAATCATTAATTCCCTAGACTTATAAATCTCTCATTATAAACAATTTATACATAAAAATTAGCAGTCTAACCTCAAGACTGCTGATTTTTATTGATTTCTCAGATCCTTTTCAGTTATACTGGCTTTATAAATTTTTAAGATTTTTTTTACATGAAGCCATTGACACCTAAAAAACCAGCTAAAAGCCAAAGAGAACGCTTAATCCTATTTGGATTGATTGAGCTATATCTCAAAACAGGTAAACCGATTGGATCTCATACGCTTAGAGAACAAGGGTTTGAAGCTTTAAGCCCAGCAACTATCCGTAACTATTTCATGAGGTTAGAAGAAGAAGGTTATCTCAAACAGCAGCACTCTTCTGGAGGGCGTATTCCCACTTCGCTAGGATTCAAAATCTATGCGGAAGCACATATAAATAAGCCACGTTTATCTGAACAGGGTAAAAAGAATGCAACCCGCCTATTTCAAAAGCAAACAAGAGAACTCGTTATCTATTTAAATCAAGTGGCCGAGTCTTTAAGCGAATTAACCAACTGCGCTGTCTTCCTTTCAGCCCCCCGTTTTGATCAAGATTTTATCTTAGATATTAAATTAGTAAGCATTGATCAAAACCGCTTGCTTTGCGTACTGATAAGTGATTTTGGTCTCATTCATAACGAAGTCTTATATGTTGATAAAAAAATTTCCCATTTATTATTGCGAAAATTAGAAAGCTACTTTAACTGGCGTCTTAATAAGCTAGACAAGCCTCTAGTAAATCAAGAAGAAGAATCTCTTGCCGCCAAATTATATAAGGAAGCCATCTTAAGACACATTGTCTCTTATACTAATTTCAGTGTAGAAGACTTATTTCAAACAGGTTTTTCTAAATTACTAACTTACCCTGATTTCAATGATGCATCTGTATTAGCAAGTGGACTGTCTTTATTTGAAAACAAGCAACAACTACGCGCTCTGCTCAATAAGAGTTGTCAAATCGGCAAATTACACTCCTGGATTGGAGATGATTTGCATGCCTTTGCTCCAGAGGCGACCTCTTGCTCTGTATTAGCTGTCCCCTATCACATCCACCATACAATCTGCGGAGCCTTTGGTATATTAGGGCCAAATCGCTTGCCTTATCGGGAACTTTTTGGACTTTTAGAAATAGCTGCAACCATTATCTCAGACTCGCTGACAAACAGTATGTACAAATATAAAATTTCCTTTAGACAACCTAAATATTCCCATCTCGAATCTAAAGAAAACCCGTTTATCTTAGAAAAGAGTTCCTACTTGCTATTGGAAAATAAATCGCTTTATCAGAAAGGAGAAATAGAATGACTAAAGAACAAAATAAAGCACCAGATGCCCATGAACTAGATGAAGTAAAGACTCATCAGCAAAAAACAGAGCAAGAGCTGGAAGAATATAAAGATAAATATCTGCGCTTATTGGCTGAAATGGACAATACGCGCAAAAGAACGCAAAAAGAAAAACAAGAAGCTGTACGCTTTGCTGTAGAAAATGCCCTGTCAGACTTTTTAAACCCCATTGATAGCTTAGAAAACGCTTTAAACTGTACAGAGCATATGTCTAAAGAAGTGCTTAATTGGGCACAAGGATTTCAAATGGTTGCACAACAATTCAAGGAAGCATTAAGCCAACATGGAATTACCGCCTTTAGCTCTGATGGCAATATGTTTGATCCTAATTTGCATTACGCAATTGAGACAAAAGAGACAGAAGAAACCCCAGAAGGAACTATTCTTCAAGAGTTTATTAAAGGATATAAAAGCAGTAACCGCACTATACGCCCAGCGCATGTAAAAGTTGCTGTTTTACCAGAATCAAAAAAGAAGGAAACAACCGATTCAGAAAAACCTTCTTTACCAGAACAAGATACATAAAAAAATAAAAGGAGATATATTATGACACAATCTAATTCTAATAAACAATGCGTTATTGGTATTGACTTAGGAACTACGAATTCTTGTGTTGCTGTTAGGGAAAAAAATGGTAAAATAGCAGTCATTCCCAGTGCAGAAGGAGGATACACCACTCCATCAGTCGTTGCTTTTAAGAACAATGAACGTTTAGTAGGGATCCCTGCAAAAAGACAAGCCATTACTAATCCTAAAAATACGATCTCTTCTTCTAAGCGCTTTATTGGACGCAAGTTTAATGAAGTAGAATCTGAAATCAAAACCGTCCCTTATGAAATTACCAACAATGCAAATGGAGATGCGGTATTTGAAGTAGATGGTAAATTGATTACCCCAGAAGAAGTTGCCGCTCAAGTTTTAAGCAAAATGAAAGAAACAGCAGAAGCCTATTTAGGACATCCAGTCACTGAAGCTGTTGTAACAGTTCCTGCTTATTTCAATGATTCTCAAAGACAATCAACAAAAGATGCGGGAAAAATTGCTGGTTTAAATGTCTTAAGAATCATTCCAGAGCCAACCGCCGCTGCTTTAGCTTACGGATTAGAAAAAAAAGAAAATCAGAAAGTAGCGGTCTTTGACCTAGGTGGAGGTACATTCGATGTTTCTATACTAGAAATTCACAGTGGTGTTTTTGAAGTATTAGCAACAAATGGAGATACTCATCTAGGCGGTGATGACTTCGACAACGCTATTCTACATTGGATGCTTGAAGAATTTAAAAAAGAAACCGGCATTGATTTAAGTAAAGATAGTATGGCTCTACAGCGTTTGCGCGATGCTGCAGAAAAAGCTAAAATTGAACTATCAGGTGCACAGTCCACTGAAATTAATCAACCATTTATCACTATGGATGCATCAGGACCTAAACACCTCGCATTAACATTACAGCGCGCTACGTTAGAATCTTTAGCTTATGATTTAATCGAGCGTTTAGTTAAACCTTGTGAAAAAGCTCTGGAAGATGCAGCAAAGAAAGTTAAAGGGCCAATCAATGAGGTAATTCTAGTCGGTGGAATGTCTCGTATGCCAGCTGTTGAGAAGAAAGTGAAAGAAATCTTTGGTAAAGAACCTCATAAAGGAGTTAATCCTGATGAAGTTGTAGCCATTGGTGCTGCTATTCAAGGCGCTGTGTTGATAGGAGATGTCAAAGACGTCTTATTGCTCGATGTAATCCCATTGACTCTGGGAATTGAAACGCTAGGAGGAGTTCTAACCCCTATCGTAGAGAGAAATACAACAATTCCTACTAAGAAGACACAAACTTTCTCTACTGCAGCTGACAATCAACCCGCTGTTACTATTATCGTTTTACAAGGGGAGCGTAAAATGGCTAAAGACAATAAGGAGATTGGCCGTTTCGATCTTACAGATATCCCTCCTGCACCTCGTGGCATGCCACAAATCGAGGTGGCTTTCGATATCGACGCCAATGGTATCTTGCATGTATCAGCAAAAGATGCAAAAAGCGGTAAGGAACAAAAAATTCGTATTGAAGCAAAATCCGGTCTATCTGAAGATGAAATTCAGCGCGCGTTGAAAGATGCGGAAGAGCATAAGGAAGAAGATAAAAAAAATAAACAAGAGGCGGAGCTGAAGAACGAAGCTGAAGCTTTAGCTTTCCGAGCACAAAAAGCTTTGGATGAACATAAAGATCGCATTCCTCAAGAGCTTGCTCAAGAAGTACAAAGCCGAATAGATGCTGTGAAAAAAGCACTAGGCGATAAGGATATTGCTGCTATTAAAGCTGCTCATACAGAGCTAAATACCCATATGCAAAAAATTGGGGAAGCGATGCAGAGCGCACAACCAGCACCAGATAACCAACCACCAAAAAATGAGAAAGAAAACATAGAAGAAGCAGAAGTAGAAATTCTCGATGATGAGGATAAAAAATAACCTTTGCTAATCAAGCTTTGAGCTGTTTAAAAACAGCTCAAAGCGTTTTACTTTTAAAAAATCTATCAGCTATATCTGTTTTTACAAGCTAAAGGCCAGTCGTCTTCTCTTATAACTCCATTTTCTATACAGTTGCTTTTTAAATAAAAAAATTTATATAATTTAATTCAGCTTTAATACAAGGGAATTCCCCACAAGATCTATTAACTTACTGATCTTGTGTGCTCAATCTGCAATATATTTTTTAAATTATTAAGGGACACTTTTTTAAAAAGTGCCCTTCAATCTACAGGAACCTTTTTATAATCCGAGAAAGATCTTGATAGGTAAGATAAATAAAGAGAGTCACTAAAAATACGACAAAGGGAATAACCAGTTTTTGCATGGTTTTTGCTTTGATGGGCTTTTTAGTAATCCACTCCCAAACAGAAAAGCAAATATGCCCCCCGTCTAATACGGGAATAGGAAGTAAATTTAAAACACCTAGATTCAAACTAATCATGCCTAGCCAGAAAAGGGCTTCTTTGCTTCCTTCAGACCAGCTTGTATGTATGATTTCTACGATTCCAATCGGACCTGTTAAAGCCTTTGGGGTTAAAATCCCAGTAACAAGCGCCATGATTGTTTTACCCATTTCTTGAAAGGCACTGGAAAAAAGCACCAAAGGAGAAGGATTATAGTTTACTTTACAATCAGCTAAACTCACGCCTAATCTCAGTTCTTTTTGTTGATCTTGCCATGTTTTTAAGACTTGATCTTTGATTTTAGGATCTTCAATGGCGTCAATCATTTTGCGTTGTTCTTGCAATTGATGTGTGTGAAACATCTTGATAGATTCTGGCAAAGGTAGCTGATTAAATGGTCTAGGCTGTACTGGTTTGAGTAAATATAGATTACCAACTGTTTTTACTAACTCATCTGTTCCAATGGAATGAACAATTTTTCCAAGTCCACGCCAGTCTACTTGATCGATAAATGCTTGATCAGCTGTTTTCCAAGAAAGGGCCTCAAGTGCTTGGCTATCCCGAGAGACAACTATTTGCACTAAATGCGTTTGCAATTGGTTTAACAACTCATATGCTGAATGAATTCTTACTCCGTCAACAGCTATGATTTGATCATTTGCTTCTAAAGGAACTTCCAAAAAAGATCCTTTTTTTAATTCATGCATCTGTTCTTGAGAATCATTATTAAAAAAGGAAGTTAAATGATCTACCCTACAATCGGATGTGACTTGATAGGGAATAAAATACAGGTCATTTAACTTACCTTGTATTTTAGCTTCATTTTGCCAATCGCTAATTTCATCTTTTTGTAATGTATTTATACGTAAATCAGAAACTTTTAAACGAGGAACTCTTGTTAGAAAGATCTCTGAGCCTCTTTTAACTGTAAGTAAGGCTTTTTTTTGATTGATTGTAGACACTAATTGTTGTCTTGAGAAAATAATCTCTCCATCTACCCACACAATGCGATCTTTATTTTGGATCCCGCTATTTTCCATGGGAGATCCTGCAGGAATATTTGCATTCACAGCGCCAATACTTTGAGAATAGATTAAAAAGTTAGCAGGTTGTACCGCTTGCATAATCAATCTGCTTCTCTCTATTCCTTTTAACTGATTTGTATCATTGCAAATCAGAGTGAAAGGATGCTGCTTTTGATCTAGGTAATTGATTTGGGTTCCTTGAATCTTAGGAGCTTGTTCCTCTAGAGCCACATAAGCATAGAGCTGCCTAAATTGCGATAGAGGCTTATTATTAATCTGCGTAATACGATCTCCGGGATAGATTTCCGAAAAGCAAGCCTCTAAATCAGAGTCAACCCAACCTACAATTTGCGTATGATCTGAAAAAGAATCCTGTCTTCCTCCAGAAAGCCATAGGATACAAAATATGAATAAAGCAAAAACAGCGTTTATCAAAGGCCCCATAAAAGCGACTTTAATTCGCGCCCAAGGTTTCTTTGCATAGAAACCATTAGGAATTTGATAGGGCTCTAAAGCACCTTCTTTTTCCATCCCTGCAATTCGCACATATCCTCCAAAGGGGAGCCAACATAACTGCCACTTCACACCTTGGTATTGCCAATTGCAAATGGGACTCCCAAATCCAATAGAAAAAACCTCTACTTTCATCCCTTCTTTTCGAGCCATCCAATAATGACCAAACTCATGAATAAACACGATAAGACCAAGTCCAAAAGCTGCTAAAATAAAATAGATCACGCTAGATATCATAATATATGCCTATACCTTTTTAAACAGAGTTTGCATGTAGACGACCAAGTTTATCTGTTTCTAGAATTTTTTCCAAAGTTAGCTCTTTTTCTGGCTGATATCTCATTAATAATTTCTCTAATTTATCTGAAATATCTACCCAAGAGATTTCATCTCTTACAAATCTTTTTACTAATTCTTCATTCACCGCATTTAAATAACAAGAAGATGTTCCTCCTTGCTTCAATGCATAATAACAAAGACTTATACATTTAAAGCCAGGATCAGGCGGCAAAAACTCCAATCTGGAAAAATGTGTGTAATCAAACCGCTCGATTAGGCCTGGATAGCGTTTAGGATGGCTCAGTGCATATTGAATAGGAACTAACATAGTGGGAGCGGACATTTGAGCCAACATCGAACCATCAATGAATTCAACCATACTATGAATGACACTCTGCGGATGAATAACAATCTCTATATTTTCAGGTGTAATACCAAACAAAAAATGCGCTTCGATCAATTCTAAACCTTTATTCATTAAAGTCGAGGAATCAATGGTATTTTTTATCCCCATCTGCCAAGTAGGATGTATAAGAGCTTCTTTTAGAGTGACTTGAGAGAGTCTATCACGAGAATAGTGTAAGAAAGGCCCACCAGATGCGGTTAAAAGCAATCTCCTGACAGACTTATGGTCTTTCCCCTCTAAGCACTGGAACAAAGCGCTATGCTCACTATCGATAGGAATCACAGAAGTCCCGTGTTCTTTCGCAGTGCGCATAATTAGTTCCCCTGCAGCTACTAGAACTTCTTTATTAGCCAAAGCCACATTTGTTCCCGCTTTTAGAGCACGTAAAGTAGGCTCTATCCCTATACTTCCAGACATAGCGGATACAATGATATTCGCTTCTTGAAGAGAAGCTACTTCTTTCAAACCTTCTATACCTGCAACAATTTTTTGCTCAGGCAGGCGTTTTTGCAGCTCAAATGCTTTTTGGTAATCATAGACTGCAATGATCTGTGGTTGCCATTTACGTGCCTGTTGTTCCAAAAGGTCAATTTGAGAATGTGCAGCTAGCCCAATGGGATGAAAACCTTCAGACTTAAGATGATCAATGACATCTAATGTTTGGGTTCCAATAGAACCAGTACTACCTAAAATAACTACATTTTTTTGCTTCATACAGTACTCATCTTAAATTCTAAGTATTTTGTGGTTTAGCTACTCTAGAAAGAGTGACGGATTCTTTTATTTTAATAAACAACAAAGAAGCACAATAAATAACCGTGATCACAAATACAACAAGGCCGGCTGTGGATAAAGGCACATCATATACAGTAAGTAAATGCCTAGCCATAGCCACACTTAACAGAGAAGAAAAAGATCCAATCATACAAGCGTAAGTGATCATAGGCTTTAAACGCTTTGTAAAAATTCGTGCAATGAGAACAGGACCGACAAGTAAGCTTAATACCAATAAAACTCCCACAGCACGAAATGCTCCAATTACAGTAGCTGCAGTTAAAATCATTAACAAATAATGAAATAAAGAAGGCCTCACTCCCAAAACTGTTGCAAAACAAGGATCAAAAATAACCATTTTAAATTCTTTGAAAAAACTCCCTATTACAAATACATCCAACAGCACAACCCAAGAAATAAGTTTTAAATCATCTAAGTGCAGAGCATCTACATTACCCATTACAGCTTCTATGCCTAAATGTGTACTCCTTGTATACATAGTTACAATCGTTACACCTAAAGCAAAAAAAAGAGTAAATATAAGTCCAATGCTTGCATCTTCTTGTAGCTTTAGTGAATGAATGAGAAATTGTGTGAGTACAGTTGTAAGTATAGCTGTAATAAAAGCTGCTAGTAATAAAACATAGACTCCAATGACAACTTGCGTTTGTTGTTGAGAAAAAAAAGCCACAACTAGATAGGCCACGCTAATCCCTAGTAAAACCGTATGGGATAAACTATTTGCTAACATAGTACTTTTCTTTAAGACAAGCAAACTTCCCACAATTGCGCTAGCACAAGAGATTAAGCTTAATACAAAGACCTGTAATTCATCAGATGCTAGTTCTGCCAAAGGCAGTTGTCCGCTAAAAAAGAGAAATAAGCGTTGTGCAAATACCGTAAAAAAGGAAAAAAAGTCTTTGGCAAAATAGGGATTCATAAAGTTGTTTCCCTTGCTGGAATGGGCTGCAAATGAGGATCTTGTTTAGGGTCATTTAAAAGCTCTGTAAGCTGGGCTTCTATCTCTGGACTGATGATGTGTTCCATTTCTTCTGCGCTTCGATGCACTTTTTCTATACCCTGTCCTAAGTAAACTAGATAAGCTTCCCATAGCCTATGCAAACGTATAACCCTTGCTGCTCTTTGAACCCCGTCACTGGTTAAGTGGTAATTAACATCTGTTTTTTTTAGCCATCCCTGTTGTTTAAGATACCCAAGAAGAAGTGTAGTATGAGCGTAAGACAAGCTAGACTTTGCTTGTATCTTTTTCTTCGATAAACCTTTCTGAGATTGTTTCCATAACAACTTAAGCAGATTTTCTTCCTTGCAATTCCACCGAAACCTAGCAATTCGCCATAAGCGAAATATAAAACCTCTCTTAGGACTAAAAAGTAAGGAGACAAAAGCCAAAAATATAGCTGCTAATAGAATCATAGGTCCTGTTGGGAAGGAAAACTTCTCGTTGCCAAACCATTTAGGCACTTCAAAAGATAAGTAATTACCTAAAAACCCGCTAACAGCTCCAAAAATAGCAGATAAAATAAATATCTTACTTAATCGATTACTCCATTGACGGGCAGCAACAGAGGGTGCAATCAACATACCGGACATCAAAACAACGCCTACGCTTCGAATTCCAATGACAATCGCTAAAACAAGGAGGAAAAATAATATTGTTTCAATCAATCGCACAGGAGTATGTAAAACCCTTGAAAAATCTCGGTCAAATAAAACAAGAATAATCGGTCGATAGCAAAGCAAAATCACAGCTATAACAGTCAAAGTTAGCCCTGTATAAATCCAAATATGGAATCCCGTCATAGTGGCTACTTGTCCATAGAGAAACATTTGTGCCATTTTATAATAAATGATGTTTGTCGTTTGCATACGACTTGCAAGTAAAACTCCTATTCCAAAAAAAGAAGAAAGAATAAAGCACAGAGCTCCGTCATCTTTTACCCTAGTTAATTTCTGCATTTTTTCAAGGAACCACAAACCTATACAAGCAGAAATACCCCCCCCCATTAAAACGCTTAAGGAAACTAAGTCGTATTGCCCAGGGAAAAAAGTGGATAAAAAGAGCAAAGATAAAATAACCCCTGGATAAGCCGCATGAGATAGGGCCTCTCCTAACAAAGAGCGCTTACGCATAAGAACAATGACTCCTACAAGAGCGCTTGATAAACACATCAGCATACTAGCAATTGTTGGTGCTTGCAGGACAGGATCAGAAAAAAACTGCCACACAGAAGATAAAATCACGACACCCCTGTAGTCTTATTTTGTGTTAAATGAGCCGCTTCATCTAATAAAACATGAGATCTTCCAAAAGTACGCATAATTATATCAGAACAAAAAACTTCCTGCACAGGACCATTTGCAATCAAACAGGTATTTAATAAAATGGCCCAATCAAAATAAGTCTTTACAGTTGATAAATCATGATGTACAACGAGCAGGGTTTTTCCTTGGCTCTTAAGTTTATCCATTAAAACCACAATGGCTCTCTCTGTTGCTATATCAACTCCTGCAAAAGGCTCATCCATCAAATAAAATTCTGCTTCTTGTAGAAGAGCTCGAGCAATAAATAATCTTTGTTGTTGACCTCCAGACAGTTGACTAATCTGTCTATCAGCAAACGTAAGCATCCCTACTAGTCCTAGTGCTTTTTTTGCAGCTTCTCTATCCGCTGCTTTAGGCCGTTTCAAATATCCTATTTTGTTATATCTGCCCATCAAAACAAGCTCAAAAGCTGTAATAGGAAAATCCCAATCTACGGAAGAGCGCTGCGGCACATAGGCGATTTTATTACGAAATTTTTTAAAAGGTTGATCTAAAAAAGTAATGGTGCCTGATAACACATCAACCATTTCTAACATGGCCTTTAAAAGAGTGCTTTTTCCTGCTCCATTAGGCCCAATAATTCCTACGAGTTTGCCTTTTGGAATGGTTAAGCTAATATCCCAGAGAACTGCTGCTTTTCCATAAGTTACTGTAAGATTTTCTACCTCAATAGCATTTTGCATGTAAGCCCTTAATTTTTTTTCCATTCTGAAAGAATCGCATTTGTATTATGCCACATCATATCCAAATAATTATCAGCCCCGCTATTCTTTCCTCCCATTGAATCGCTATAAAGAGGAGATTTGGCCATGTGAACCTTAAGCCCTTTTTTCTGGCAATCATGAATGATCTTGTTCAATGCATCTCGATTAACACTAGACTCAGGGAAAACCGTCTGGATGTGTTTTTCTAACAAAAAGTTTACGATGTATTGAATATCGCTTGAGCTTAATTGGCCATCCGGAGACAAACCCTCTGGTGCATTCACTCGACTTTGCCAATACTCTTCATCAGGATTTGCCAAATAGGCTCGTGTAAAATAATTAAATGCATCATGACTTGTAACAAGATAGCGTTGGGGTGAAGGAATTTCACGCATCGCGTAGTAAATCTTTTTATCCATTCTTTGCATTGCTTCTAAGAGATTCTTTCCATTATTCTTATAAAATTCTGCCGACTCAGGATCCAACCTAGATAATTCTTGCACAATGGGATCTATGATTAGGCTCCATAATGAGATGTCCATCCAGATATGAGGATCAATTGTTCTATCTATATAAATCATCTCTTCTGGAACCTTATGAGCTACCGCATCTCCTAAAGCAATAGCATTCTTATGATTCAATAGATGATTGCTTAAGCTGGCCCCATGTTCCAAACCTAAGCCATTATAAAACACAACAGTTGCCATGCGAAGTTTTTCATCATCCCCCTTGACCATTTCATAACTATGAGGATCTATTTGACCTGAAATAAGAGACATGTGTAAGATCTTTTCTTTCCCAATTTGTCTTACAATATCATCTATCATAGCCACAGTAGACAATATTTTAATTTTATCGCTAGGTTGCATCCACTGATTAAATATATTTGAAGATACCCCTGTTTTGCTACAACAAGGCAACAGGAGAAGACCGGTTAAGCCCCCTATAAAAAGAAAAAATCCGACCACTCTTATGCACTTATTAATCATTTAGACCAAACTCTAACTTTTAAAAAAAAGTCATTTTACCAATTATTGTCGGATTAGTAAACCTGTAATTATTTCTAAGCATTGAATAATCCTAAATCCTTATCCATGCAAAGTTCAAAATGTAAAACTACAATACTAAGAGCTATTAGCAAAGTCAACAAACAAATGTCCTTATATATAAACGACTTTGTTTCCAAATTGAATTGCAAGAAATTAGCAGCGTCTGTCTTAAAAGCGAATTTAAAAAAATTCTGAATAGATTAAATCTTCTTAGAGATTTCTTGTAAAATACAAATAATTATTGCAAAAAAAGAAACTTGTCATAAAATTAAAGGAAATTACTTTTCTATAAATTTAAAAGCTGTGTAGAGGATCTTAGATATTTAAAAAAAATAAATTCATAACTGTATTATAGTTGTCTGTAAAATTAAGATTGAAAATAAAGAAACAATTTAGTTTAGTCTAAAGACTCGAAAGAAAACAATTTGCAACAAAAGGGACGCCTCTTATGAACCATAAAGAAGATATAGTCGAACATAAAACAAAAAACTTACGAGAAATTGAAGACGTTATTGCAAAAGCAATTAAAAAAGTCAATGGAAGAAAAGAGAACGATCTTTGTAAGTATTTACCCATGGCATCGGGTGGCTATATGCATCATTTTACTTTAAGAAAAATGAAAACCCGCCAACCTCATGAACTCGGTTCTATGCTCGAAAAGTATATTATTAACTCAGAAAGGCCCGCTGCTGTCCCACCCAAACAACGTGCCGCTAGAGGCTCTCGCAAACGTCGTGATCAACTCACCTTTACTCGTAATCAAATTGAAAGAATGCTCAATATTGCTCGTTTAGCTGGAGATAAAGAAATGGTTTCCATTTTAGCACCTAAAAAATCTCTAGCAACTTGCAAAAGAGAATTAATCGCTTCTATCCGCCATTCTCGAGTAGAACCTGATCTATGGAATGCTTATGTAGAGGCCTTAAATACTCAGCAAAATCCCCCTACTAATGCTTCTTTAATGGATATTCTCTCCGCTATGCAAGGCAACAAGTAATTCATTTCAGCACCTGTTTGTTGATTTTTTAACAACTGATAAAAAGCAGGTGTTTTTTCTTTTTTATCTCATTCTTAACAACTTGTATAGATGATTAATTTAAAAAAAAAATTTACTTAAGTAAATAAACCCTTAATATTCCGTAAATTACTCTTGAAAAAAAATAAATTTGTGGTATAATTTATTAGTTATAACGTAGATTTGAAACGTCAAACTTTATTTGCTTAAAATCCTTTTAAGCCTATCGCAATCGACTTTTAATTTACAAAAAAAATTGTTTGAATCTTGTCTAAAGGAATATATTATGTCAGAAACAAAAAAAACCGAATTCGGAAAATGGAGATCTTTTCTTTGGCCCGTGCATAACTTCGAGCTAAAGAAATTGCTTCCTATGTTCCTTTTATTCTTCTTCATTAACTTCAACTACACAATCTTGCGAGATACCAAAGATGCGTTGGTTGTTACAGCTCCAGGTTCTGGCGCTGAAACCCTTCCCTTCCTAAAAGTATGGGCCGTTCTGCCTATGGCCGTTCTTTTCATGATTGTTTACTCTAAACTAAGTAACATCTTTAGCAAACAAAAGCTTTTTTACTCTACGATTTCTTTTTTCATCGGGTACTTTGCTTTATTTGCTCTCGTATTTTATCCAAATCGTGAATTTTTCCATCCTGATGGGCTAGCTGACAAGTTACAAGCAATTCTTCCTCAAGGCTTTAGTGGAATGATCTCCATGTTTAGAAACTGGACCTTTTCCCTTTTCTATGTAATGGCAGAGTTATGGGGCAGCGTAGCTATATCTTTACTCTTCTGGGGATTTGCTAATGACATTACCAAAGTATCTGAATCTAAGCGTTTTTATACTTTATTTGGATTAGGGGCAAACGTAGCCATGCTCTTTTCTGGACCTGCTATTATCTACTTTTCAAATATGCAAAAAGGACTTGCTGCAGGGGTTGATGCTTGGGGAATTACCATAAATTACATGGTTGGCATGGTATGCGTTTCAGGGCTTATTATTATGGCAATCTATAGATGGATCGATAAAAATGTCTTAACAGACAGTAGATTTTATGATCCCAATGAACTTCGTCGTGCAAAAAAAGAAAAACCCAAAATGTCTCTCAAAGAGAGTTTTTTATTCCTAACTCGCTCTAAATACATTGGTTGCATTGCTGTTTTGGTAATTGCCTATGGAATTGCGATCAATTTGGTAGAAGTGACCTGGAAAGGACAATTGAAGCTCCAATATCCTAATGGCAATGACTATCAAGCCTTTATGGGGCAGTTCTCCACAATTACAGGAGCTATAACCATTTTTATGATGCTATTTGTTGGAGGCAACATAACCCGACGCTTTGGTTGGAAAATCGGTGCTTTAATTACTCCGATTGTTCTGTTAGTTACAGGGATTGGTTTCTTCTCATTTGTCATTTTCCGCGATTCTTTAGCAGGCATGATTGCTCTTTTAGGAACAACACCTTTAATGCTAGCTGTTGTATTTGGAACTGCCCAAAACATCATGAGTAAATCTGCTAAATACTCCTTATTCGACCCTACAAAAGAAATGGCTTACATCCCCCTTGATCAAGAGTCAAAGGTTAAAGGAAAAGCTGCTATTGACGTTGTAGGAGCTAGACTAGGTAAATCTGGTGGTTCACTTGCACAGCAAGGGTTAATAGTAGCTTTTGGTTCTTTAGGAGCAGTTACTCCTTACATTGGGGGTATTTTGTTAGTGATTATCCTTGGTTGGATATTTGCAGCAAATTCTCTTGGTAAGCAATTTACAAAATTAAATGCTGAGAAAGATGAACAAGCCAAACTTGCAGCTGAATCCATTCCAACAGAAGCAGCTGTTAAATCAAATGTAGAGCAAGAAGTAACTATTAGTTAAAGTGTTTTATCTTTTTCCATTTGATAAAAACCCCTTTTTCTGTTCGTAGCGGAAAAGGGGTTTTTTATTTGAATTGAGCACTTTAATCAAAAGTAGTAGAATGACGTCGACTTTAATTCTTTAGGATTTTCATGTTTACATACAACCGCAAACAGATTCGCAATTTTTCTATTATTGCCCATATCGATCATGGTAAATCTACAATTGCAGATAGACTACTAGAAATTACCAATACCATTTCCGCTCGTAAAATGCAGGATCAAGTTTTAGATGATATGGATTTAGAAAGAGAGCGTGGGATTACGATTAAAGCCCACCCTGTTACGATGTACTACCTGGCGAATGATGGTGAGATCTATCAAATGAATTTTATAGACACTCCAGGGCATGTAGATTTTTCCTACGAAGTATCTCGGTCTCTTTCTGCTTGCGAAGGCGCTTTGCTTGTTGTTGATGCAGCACAGGGAGTGCAGGCTCAAAGTTTAGCAAATGTGCATTTAGCCATTGAGCGCGACTTAGAAATCCTGCCTATAATCAATAAGATTGACCTCCCCTCTGCTGATGTAGAAGGGGTAAAACAGCAAATTGAAGATGTCATTGGTTTGGATACATCTCATGCCATTTTATGTTCTGCTAAAACCGGAATAGGGATTAAAAACATTTTAGAACAAATCCTTATTTTCATTCCTCCCCCGTCTGAGCCTGTAGATGATACGCTGCGTGCATTGGTTTTTGATTCTCACTATGATCCCTATCGAGGCGTTATTGTCTATATACGTGTCATGAGTGGAGAGATTCATAAAAAAACTCTGATTAAAATGATGGTCACAGACAAGGTCTTTGAAGTGCTAGAAGTAGGTGTTTTTTCACCAAAAGAAAAACCTGTTGATGTTTTAAGGCCTGGAGAAGTTGGTTATCTTTTGGCAAATATTAAAAATACAACCGATGTAAAAATCGGTGATACTGTCACCTCTTCTCGCAAACCAGCTATTGATCCTTTACCTGGGTTCAAGATGATTTCCCCTGTTGTTTTTGCAGGTATTTACCCAGTGGATTCTTCCGATTTTGAAATGCTAAGAGATGCTCTTTTCAAACTCCAACTCAATGACTCCGCTCTGCATGTAGAACAAGAGAGCAGCATGGCTTTAGGATTTGGCTTCCGTTGTGGATTCTTAGGTCTTTTGCATTTGGAAATCATTTTTGAAAGGCTTCAAAGAGAGTTTCTTTTAGACATCATCACAACA
>PSRO01000020.1 GCA_003176115.1 Chlamydiota bacterium
GCAACACCGCGTATTTTAGTTCCCTTTTTGGAGAATCATCAACAAAAAGATGGAAGCATCTATATTCCTTTAGCTCTTCGACCTTACTTAGAGGGACATACATGCTTATCACCGGCATAGGTCGCATTGGTTTATAGCATTTTTTTAAGCTTGAATGCAATACCTAGAGCCATTACGTTCAAGCTTATAATAGCTCCTAAATCTTTGAGCTTTTTAACTATGCATCCAAGAAAAGTGCTATCAGAATATTCTTCATCACTCATCTCATTTACGTTTGTATCAGGATTAATGCAAGTAGTGTCCCATACAGTTAAAAACATTTCTCCGTGCTTTAGCAGTAGTTTCTTTTGAATTTTTAATCTGTGTGTTTATCCTGGCTATAAGCTGGTATGTAAGTATCTCTAATTTTTTTGCTTTTTCAGGGTCAGTGGTAATAGCAGAAAAATTCAAAGAGTTTGCATCTATTCTATAAGAAAAATTCCGTTCTACTTTGCAGAGGATTTGATATCGCTGCCCGGTAAATCCAAGGCTTGGGGTTTTACCCTCTTTGTTTACAATCCGATGGCTACTGCGAAATTTCATGGAGTCTTTCCATCCATTTTGGACCCATTCTTTACTAGAGATGGGGGCGGGATTATTATCGGAGCTAATAACTATATCTTGAAACAATCACAATATTTTTTAACACAAGCACCCTCATTTTTTATCCTAGACAAAGATAAGTATTTTATGTAAAACATAGAAATTATTTTATAGTTTTAGGGTCTTAGAAAAAATGAAAAAGAAATGCAAAGCCTTATTTTTCATTTTACTCTCTTTATCTGTAGTAGTTCTGTCGCTCGTGTATTTAAGCAATGCTGATATTGCTGTATTGAACCCTAAGGGAATGATCGCGTTAAAAGAACGCAATTTGTTTATCAAGATCACTTTGATCATGCTTATTGTCGTTATTCCTGTTTTTATTCTTACTTGGGTTATTTCTTGGAAATATAAAGAGGGGAATAAGGCTAAATATACACCGGATTGGGATCAGCATCTATTATCTGAATCTATCTGGTGGGGGTTTCCTTGTGCTATTGTTCTAGCAATGTCGATATTAGTTTGGAAAAGCACTCATGAATTAGACCCGTTCAAACCTATCGAATCGATTAAGAGACCTCTTAGAATACAGGTAGTTGCTCTGCAGTGGAAATGGCTATTTATCTATCCAGAACAGGGGATTGCAACTGTTAATTTCTTACAATTTCCAGAACAAACTCCGATTAATTTTGAAATAACCGCAGATGCTCCCATGAATTCCTTTTGGATTCCAGAGCTCGGTGGTCAGATTTATGCAATGCCAGGCATGAAAAGCAAGCTGCATCTTATAGCTAATGAAAAAGGTAGCTTTAGAGGCTCATCTGCTAATTTAAGCGGTCGGGGTTTTGCAGGGATGACATTTGTTGCTAAAGCTAGTTCTCAAACGGACTTTTATCAATGGATAGAGTCGATAAACCAATCCTCTAATTCCCTGAATCTAGCTGAGTATACCAGATTAGCAGAACCTAGTGAAGATGATCCTGAGATTTTTTATGTACTAGAAAACCAAGATTTATACGATTGGATTATTCATAAATATACGATGCCAATGACAAGGATGAATTGATATGTTTGGAAAATTAACTTGGGATGCTTTTCGTCAGGATCCTATTGAAATTGCAGCAGGAATCTCCATGATTCTTAGTGCGATGATTATTATAGGGCTTTTATTTTACTTCAAAAGGTTTAAATGGTTATGGACGCAGTATTTAACTTCGCTTGATCCTAAAAAAATTGGAATGATGTACATTGTCGTGTCACTTGTCATGTTATTCAAAGCGATATTTGACGCCGGTATGATACGTGCCCAACAGATGCTCTCTGTTGGTGATGCTCATGGCTATTTATCTTCGCCGCATTTTCAGCAGGTTTTTACAGCTCATGGCACAACCATGATTTTCTTTGTAGGCATGGGGCTTTTATTTGGAATTATGAACCTAATTATCCCTTTGCAAATTGGCGCACGTGACGTGGCTTTCCCTTTTTTAAATTCTCTAAGTTTCTATTTGTTCTCTGCAGGAGCTGGGCTTCTTCTTTTATCTCTTATCATCGGTAAGTTTTCTGGGACTGGTTGGGTAGCATATCCTCCACTTTCGGGTCTTAAATACAATTCCGGAGTAGGAGTGGATTACTGGATATGGAGTGTGCAGATTGCAGGTATTGGTAGCTTACTTTCGGGTATTAACTTTCTTGTTACTATTTTGGAAATGCGTTGTCCAGGAATGGCTTTAATGCAAATGCCGCTGTTTGTTTGGAGCGCTTTATGTACCATGGTTCTAGTAATTTTTGCTTTTCCCATCTTAACTGCAACCATTGGAATGCTTTCTTTAGATAGACTGCTGCACATGCATTTTTTTACTGCAGATTTTGGGGGTAATCCCATGATGTATATCAATCTCATTTGGGCTTGGGGACATCCAGAAGTTTATATTCTTATCTTACCTGCTTTTGGAATCTTTTCAGAGGTAGTTGCTACTTTTTCGCAAAAACGACTATTTGGCTATGATTCAATGGTATGGGCTCTTGTTGCCATTACTCTGTTATCTTTTCTTGTTTGGTTACATCACTTCTTTACTATGGGAGCTGGAGCTAATGTGAATGCTTTTTTTGGTATCATGACAATGCTTATCGCCATTCCTACCGGTGTAAAAATCTTTAACTGGGTATTTACTATGTTTCGAGGTCGAGTGCGTTTTACAACACCCATGCTCTGGTTTTTAGGTTTCGTATTTATCTTTACTACAGGCGGTATGACCGGTGTTTTGCTATCAGCTGCTCCGGTAGATTTTCAAGTGCATAATAGCTTATTTTTAATTGCACATTTCCATTCTATGGTCATTGGTGGTGTTTTATTTGGCTTTTTAGCCGGTATCACCTATTGGTTCCCTAAGTTTATGGGTTTTAAGCTTCATGAGGGTTTAGGTAAATATGCCTTTTGGTGTTGGTTTATGGGTTTTTTATTGGCTTTTGTGCCTTTATATGTTTTAGGACTGATGGGGGCTAGTAGGCGTTTAGACCACTATGAAGCATCTACAGGATGGCAACCTTTATTTATAGTTGCAGCTATTGGGGCTGCCATTATCATCTGCGGCATTGGATTTCAGATCTTGCAGATATTGGTAAGTATTAAACAACGTAAAGAAAATAGGGACCTTACAGGAGATCCGTGGAATGGTAGAACGCTAGAATGGTCTACTTCTTCACCACCGCCATTTTATAATTTTGCCATCCTTCCCGAAGTTCATGAACGGGATTCTTTTTGGACTAAGAAACACACCAAAGTAGCAGAAAAACTACACTATAAAGACATTCATATGCCCAAAAATACCTCGATGGGACTATGTATTGGTGGATTTGGTTTCATTTTAGGATTTGCTTTAATCTGGCATATTATTTGGCTCGGTATAATGGGTCTTATTGGTGTAATTGCCTGTATTGTTATTCGCATGTCTGACGATGACACCGATTACTATGTGCTAGCCACAGAAATAGAGGAAATAGAAGCAAGATGCAAGAATCTATAAACCAAGAAAGCACAGAAAAGACTGTCTTTGGATTTTGGATCTATCTAATGACAGATTGTATTTTATTTGCAACGCTCTTTGCAACGTACGCAGTGTTACGCAACAACACGTATGGTGGACCTTCTGGATATGAGTTATTTTCTCTGCCATTTGCTTTAAGCGAAACTTTAATCCTGCTAATTAGTAGTTTTACTTGTGGACTTGCTATGTTAGCAGCACAGGCTAAGGAGAGAAAGAAAGTACTTATTTGGTTAGGGGTTTCTTTTTTATTGGGAATTGCTTTTTTAACAATGGAACTGAAGGAATTTACTCACTTAGTGCATGAAGGAAATAGTTGGCAAAGAAGTGGGTTTTTATCTGCTTTTTTTACTCTTGTAGCAACGCATGGATTGCATATTACAGCTGGCTTATTATGGATGATTTTTGTTGTAGTGCAGCTTTTACGTAAAGGGATTATTTGCGTTACTTTTAAAAGACTTACCTGTTTGAGCATGTTCTGGCACTTTTTAGATGTTGTGTGGATTTTTATTTTTACTATTGTGTACTTAATGGGAGCTATATGAACCAAGAAACTGGGGCTTTTACATCTTATTTGGTAGGATTCTTACTATCCATTCTATTGACTTTAGCGGCTTATTTTATAGTAGTAGAGCATGTATTCAGTAGCAGGATTTTAGTTCCTACGATTATTGGCTTAGGCATTGTACAAATGTTAATTCAATTGCTGTTTTTTCTGCATTTAGGTCAAGAACCTAAGCCTTATTGGAACTGTCAGCTTTTTCTTTTTATGCTAACAATCCTGATCATTTTAGTCATTGGATCGCTCTGGATTATGCAAAACTTAAAATATAATGTGATGCCAAACATGTAAGAAGAGATAAAAAGAACTACATGATCAAACCGTATTTTATGCTCGCTAAACCTGGAATTATATTTGGTAATGCAATAACTGCAGCAGGCGGGTTTATTCTTGCATCAAAAGCTCAGGTTTACCCTTTTGATGGTTGCTTATTTTTAGTAACTCTTATTGGTTTATCGCTACTCGTTGCATCGGCTTGTGTCTTTAATAACTATCTTGATCGCAATATAGATAAAATGATGGTAAGAACGAAAAATAGAGCCTTAGCAAGAGGGGTAATCTCTGCACCAAAGGCCATTATATTTGCGATTTTTCTTGGATTATTTGGCATTTTGCTTTTAATGCTCTATACCAGTCTTTTGACGACAATCATTGCGTTAACTGGTTTTTTTATTTATGTGGTTTTATATAGCTTATCAAAGCATCGTTCTTCTTATGCAACAGCTATAGGAAGTATTTCAGGAGGCATACCACCAGTTGTTGGTTATTGTGTTGCAGCTGGTTGTTTTGATATGGGAGCCTTCCTGCTATTTATGATTGTAGCTCTTTGGCAAATGCCGCATTTTTTTGCAATTGCTATGTATCGTCTCAATGATTATGTTGCTGCATCAATCCCTGTTTTGCCCGTTAAAAAGGGGATGTATATTACCAAGGTACATATGCTGTTTTATATCATTGCCTTTCTTATCTCTGTGTGCATGTTAACGATATGGGGATATACAGGATATGCTTATTTGATAGTTATGGGTTTACTCGGTCTTACTTGGCTTTTTTTATGTATAAAGGGCTTTAAAAATACGAATGATAGGCTTTTTGGACGTCAAATGTTTCATTTTTCACTTATGGTCATTATGATGCTGTGTATCATGATCTGGTATTAGCATGCCTTAAAGGATCTATGCTTGGATTTCAAACAGAAACCAAGTTCTTCTTTCTGTTTCATCTATGAATACCTCTAAGATACTAGCTGTTGCAACATCGTTATGATCTGCGCAAATTTGATGTGTAGACCGCATGTGAGCTGCAGTGTTTTTGTTGTCGTGCATGAGATGTTGAATCATTTTTTTTGGCTCTAGTATAATTTCATCATCTTTAATGTTTTGTAAACGGCTAATGTGCTTTATTGAACATATTGTTGTTCCACCCAGTTTGCGAACACGTTCTGCTAAAACATCAATCATTGCAAAAATTTGCTCTGCTTGTTCATCGAATAAAAGATGATAATCGCGAAAATAACTTCCTGACATATGCCAATGGAAGCTTTTTGTTTTTACATATAGAGCAAAAGCATCGGCAACTAGGGGATTAATACTCTTACAGATTTCTTGACGACCCTTTAAGTCATTTGGGGTTGCTAACTTTATAGGTATTGTCTTTTTACTCATTTTGAGTCCTTGATATAATATTTTGGATCATTAGCACGTCCATCAATATGATAGAAAAAGCACCCATCTTGTAAGTCACCATATAAATAAGTGCCAAATTTTAAATGGATCGCATGAATTTCACTTGAAGTTTTATTTAACAACTCTTTTTTAAAATTCTTATGAACATGATCTTCCATATAGTTATTTTTACACATTGGCATAATAAAAAACTTATAATAATCTACACGCGCTATATGGGCATGATCAGACCAGCCATAAGCTCTTGTTAAAGGAACTAAGCTATTTCCTTCAACATAATTGTCTGCAGGACCAAAGCAAGAGCGTTGTATATCTCCTGTAAGAGAAGAGTTGAACTTACCACTAAAATGAATCCACTTGATATTTTTATTAGCAAGCATAGAGCTTAAACAAGAATTGAGATTAAATTTTTTTGTAAAACACATATCGTGTTGATGAATGAAGATAAAAGGGGTTGTTACGTATTCTAAAGCTAGACGAATGGTTCCAGAGAGTTGGACCCATTCTTCACAAAATACAAGCTCTGTATTGGCAAAGATTGGATCGGTTTTCTGAAGAAATTGAATTTTTTGCTTATACAGGTCATAATTAGAGCTTCGATCTTTAAATCCAGGGGCTACCCCATCAAAAACAATGATTTTCTTACTTTTGGCTAAGGTAGGGTTTATGAATAAACTCGCTTGGGCAAGATAGAGATGTTCATCAGAGGGGACTGTGCAAATAGGATGGGTAGTGGTAATGACTGTAATAAGTTCTGCAGCTTTATTATCATCCATGCTCTATACCGATACTTTTTATTACTCCATATCTAAAATATATTAAAGAATCAATAGCTCTAATCCAAGATGGACAAAATAATAATTGGCTGATATAAAATAGCTACTATGTATAAGAAAACAACTTTATTACGCCCTTCTATTAAAATGATCCTATTTGATCATGATGATACGTTAGTGAGTACTCTTAAAGCAAAATGGGCACAACACAAATACATTGCGCGAATATTCTATGGTAAAAAACTTAAAAATGATGAACTGCGGCTTCATTGGGGAAAACCTTTGACCTTATTGCTTAAGCTTCTATATGAGACAGATCACGTCAACATAGCTATGTCTTATAATATAGCTACACGGAGCAAATTTCCTAAAATTTTATTTAAGGATACAATAAGCACTTTGCACACTTTGCGTAATTTAGGAAAAAAATTAGGCCTTGTAACAGCTACCACCTGCTCTAGCCTAAAACATGACTTGAAAACTTTAAAAATCCCTAATGAGTTATTTGATTATATACAAACAGAAGACGATACGGTATTCCATAAACCCGACTCTCGAGTATTTGATCCAGCTTTACTCTGGATGACTAAGCAAGGCATCCAGCCTCATGAAGCACTTTATGTGGGAGATCACCTTAATGATATGCTTGCAGCAAAAGGAGCAGGTATTGAATTTATTGGCATTGGAACGGGTCTGGTTTCTACTGAAGAATTTAAAAAACATCAAGCCCAAGGGATCAATCGACTTGCTGATTTAATCGATGTACTCCACAATCATACTACATCGCAGTCTAGTTGGAAGGTTTAATAAGACGCTTCCATGGGAAAAGCCTGATCCAGTATTGCATGGAAATAGAATCGCGTCGTTTTTTTGCAATCATGTAGGCAATAACCGCTGCTAAGTTTTGCCAATAGTCTGAAAGTTTTGCAAACTCATCTATTCCATCACTTAAATTTAATCGTAGAGCCTTTTCAAATTTTCTTAAGAGTTCAATCTGTTTTAAGGAATGAAAGGGCATAGATCTCATAGCTTCTGGTGCTTCTTGAGATAGTGTAGTATGTAAAGCCAGATCAAATCTGGACTGATCCTCCAAATAATAGTGCAAGGAAGTCACTGTGTGAACATATTGACCCATAGGGATTTTTAATTCTGAAGCTATGAGTTCTTGAAGCATGGTGAATTCAAAAATATTTATAGGTAATAACATTAAGGCATTTCCACTTCTCCAAAGAGAGTGACATTCAAGAGACCCATTTCTAATTAAAAAATGAAGAGAATCAATACAGGGAGTGTATCTTTTTTCTGAATCACCAGGAGCATGAACGTGGATTACGGCTCTTCGAGAATAGGGATCTTGTTGAAGTAGATCAATTATATCATCAATTTGGTTTCTATAATTGAGATGTCGAATGCGGTATCCATAATTAGAAGGGATTGTCTTTCCATCATCGCTAAACTCCGGAGCTCTTGGGTTATAGAAAGTCATGGTTTGCACATCAGACACATCGGAAAGCGTAGCAAGTACGGTTCTTGAGATAACATCTTCCAAAAGAAAAAAAGGGCTATTAATCAATCGGTTTTGCGGATTTTTCAAGATGAGTGTTATATACCGAAGCTCTCTTGTAAGCCTTTCACGAGTTCCCCATCCAGATCCGATCGATTTAGGATCTTTGACAGAAGGAGTGCTTTCTCCATTAGTCACGGATTGTAAGACCTTTGTATAGAGCTCATGTGCAGACTCACATGAAATATGCATGTCTGTATTATTAATTAGTTGCATAAGAAGTCCTTTTAGTTACTATTCACTTTCATAAACAGGGTGGATTTGAAATCCAGCTTGTTTTACGGCAAAAATCAGCTGTACAATAGGCTCCCACATTGCTTGTTTATCGATATGTAAGAGCACTTGAGTCTTCAATGAATCTTTAGGTAAGAGGCCAAGTTCTTGTTGTTTTTTGAGTTCTAATTGTATGTCTAAAGGACAAGAAATCAGGTATTCATTAAATTCTGTAATCCATTTGTACTCCCCCTTGTTATTTATGCTCAAATGCACAGTATAACGGTCTTGAGGGACAGAGACATCTGTGACATCTGTTTTTGTTTGCACCTTCACCAAGCTGATCTCACGATCAAAAAGACTAGCTCGAGTAACTGCAATCACTGCAAAAACCGCTACAATTAAAAAGAGAAAATCAATCATAGGAGCTAAATTAAAATGATTATATCTTTTGAGTTCTTCTTCGGGAATTAGGCTCATATGCTTGCACTCTTGTTTTGAGCATCGATAAGAGAGGCTATTTGGTGCGTTTCGCTCTCTACTAAGACCAATGTTTTTACCAGTCTATATTTAGCAGAGGAATGTAAAATAAGCGCAAGAATTGCTACGATTAATCCAACAACTGTGGTTCCTATAGAAACACCGAGTCCATCAAATAGCATAGAAACGCTTTCTATGGAGCGATTGACATCATAAAAAGCATAAAACATGCCAAAAACAGTACCTAATAAGCCAAGCATGGGAGCAATAATAGCAATGTCGTTAAGCAAGTTAATTCTTTGCCAAAATGTTGCGGTAACCCTTTTGCCTTCAGCTTTCATGATTTCAACCATTACCGGAAACCCGTAGCGTCTGGAGTGAATACCTGTTGCTACTAAATGGCAAAATAATGTTTTTTCTTGTTTACATACTCCTAAAGCCTCGTCAAAATTATGGTGGGTTACTTGAGAACGAAGGGTATCGACTAAAGATTTAGAAACTTTTGTACTATTGCGCAAGGAAGACAGACAGTAAAACCATAAACAAAGAGCAAATGTGGACATCCCAAATAAAAGCATGTAAATGAGCGGTGCTCCAGAAAATGCCTGCTTAAAATCAACCACTATCATCTTTGAGGGAAAGTCAGAAATCGGTTCTTGGAGGTGTGTAAATGAAGTCTCGTCTGAGTTTGCTATGGATGAAGTATCCAAATGAGCATCTTCTTCTAAGGTAATTAGTTGTTCTTTGACACTATTTAACTCTTTATCGAGTAAAGAAAATTCCTGCTCAATGGTTACAAGATCCGAAGAATCGACTTCTGTAGGGGCGGCGTATAACGCACTAAACTGCATTAAGCCAACAACTAAAATAGATTTTAATTTCATTTTAGAATATCTCCTTTAAAATTCTAAAAACGCTATAGCCTTTAACTTTGTTTTTTAGCTTATCAAGCTGGATTGGAATAGATCAAGAGAATTAAGAGAGATATAGGCAACAAAATAACAATTAGCTATCATGTTTTAGTTACACACATAAATTTTTACGTACTATGAAGCCAAAAAATTTACAATTTCCTTTTTCTTGGGATGAAAGAAGACCTCTAATTTTTGAAAATATTTTATTTGTACCTCAATATTACATGAATCATAGAGAGTGGGGTTTTGTAAATTGGTATAGTCCTCAAGTATTTAAAAATCAATTGCCTATTCACTTTGAAAGAGTGCGTAAAATTTGGTCTAAAATGCGAAATTTAAACCTCACTAATATATTGATTGTTTGTGGCGAGGCTCTTACCTTTACAAAAAATTATGTGGCAGATGTAAGTTTTCAGAAAGTCTATATTAATTTCCCTGATCTTTGGCCCAAAGAAAAGCATGCAAGCAACCGTCTATTGCAGGAGCCTTTTCTAACAGAACTCAGTAAAAAAAGTAAGCCCCAATCAGAAATTATTGTAGCTGCTGATCACCTAGATTATATAAAGCAGATTATATCTGCTTTATACCAATCGGGAAGACTATGGATCTTCTTATTTTGAACAATTATGGAGAGCACAAGGCAAGCAAGTGTATTATTTACCCTTTCTAAACAAAGTTAAGAATGCCGTTTTCTAAGGCGAAACAAATTATTTTACCATCTGGATTATCTGCAGATTTACATTGGAAAGCACAAGAATCTTTAGCTTTTCAAGAATCTTCCGTTCTTTGGCATCTGGACTTTTCTTTTTCCACTATGCATTTTTCTCCTCAGGACTTTTTAAAAAGCCAAGTACACTTGATTGCAATAGAACATTTTTGTCGGACAATTTGGAGTAATTTTAAGAAAAATACGGCTGGGGTGATCCTCTACCAAGGAGCAACAGATTTTTCTAGACTTTTTCCAAAAGAACTTTGGTTGGAGTCTTTCTTTAAGTGGCTGGATCTGTTTATACAAAATGTTGCAAGTGAACATGAGTTAAGAGAAACCTCTTCCATCTTTCTAGATCACTATTATGAGTTATATGCTGCTAAATTATTTGCAGAAGTTATGCAAAGACTACTTGTCTTTTTACCAGAGGAATGTGCGGCACTCATACTGATTGAAGCTAAAGAGCCTCTAGCTTTTTTGGCTCAAAAATTTTCTTTAGAGTGGTTTGAATCGTTTGTTCTATTAGACCTAAAAAAAGATCATCTGCCTTTTTTACATCAGGAAGCACGCTTAGGAATTTGTTTTCCTCCTGATGCTCATTGTGATCAAGAAATGTTAGTTCAGATTAATGCTGTTTTATCTCATTTGAAGCAAAAGCAGATAGCTTTTAGATGCATTCCCGAATCTAGATTAAATCATTTTTGGAATGGACTAGATACTATCTTAGTTTTTTCTAAAACACTATCGAATCAAGGAAAAAGGCAATTGCTAGGATTTTGTGCAACAGGTGGTAGAGTAGTTGTAGAAGGTGAGGGTCTATGCTTGCCTCAAGAAGTATCTATGCTTGATTTTTTACAAATCTTTTAGCGCCTTTAGTTTTCGAAATAGAGTTTGTTCTGGTTGAATATTTTGTAGAAAATAACTAAGGAAGCGCTCTTTTAGAGAATGGTAAGTCGGTTTATTTAAGTACTTTTTTTCTCCTTCGGGTAAGGCTAGTATGCTAATTGCTTCTGAGAGACGGATCGAATGCAGTGTATTTAGTTCTTGATTTTCAAAGCAGAGAGTCGTGTTTTCTAAATGAGTTTTTAATTCTACCAAAAATAAATAACGCTCTTCTATTTGAACCTTTTTAGAGATTTGGTATAGGTCGTGTAGCCTAGCTACAACATGAAGGTAGTCATCGTTTATATTCACATCTTTTTTATTACTTATTTCAAAAACATGCTCAGCACATGCCTTAATCTCTTGGTGGAGTAAATTATAATAAAGAAGAGGATGATTACCTTTTGATAATGCCATGTAAATTCGCCTTTTGAATTTAGTATAGCTATTATAAAATTTAGTAATAGAAAATAATCGGAGCAAAGGGATTTGAACCCCTGACCCCCTGCTCCCAAAGCAGGTGCGCTAGCCAAACTGCGCTATGCTCCGATGAAACATAAGATATCTTAAATCATTCATTTTTTTCTTACAAGCGTTTATCAAGAGATCGTATAAATAGAAAAAATATTCGCACTGAAGGCTATAGTCTTAAGAAAAAAATGTTGCAACGATATTCCAAGAAAGGGATAAGAAGTGAAAACTGTCTCCAAATAAGGACTTTTTAAACGAGTTAAACAATTAATAGACTAGAATGAAGGAAAAAAATATGACATTTCGTAGCTTAAAAATTCTATCTTGTGAGCATGCACTCCCTTTTTTCAAACAAATGTGTAAAAAAAAATTAGTTTCTGAAAAAAAAAACCGCTTTTCATTTAAAAAAATAGATAAAAAACTTTACTATACTGTTATTTCCGCAAAAATGCAAAGTACATTTTACTAGATACTAGCATAGATTGTATAGTAGCTGATTTAAAAAATATCATCTAAGAGAATAAATATGACTTTTTTTCATCATTTACCATCAGTTGCTCATTTACATGATCTTGCTCAAGATTCGGTTGACTTAACAAAAGAAGGGGTCTTAACCGCTAAGCGCATCAGTAGTATGATGATAGAGGCAGTAGGGCTTAAATTGTTTTATGCAACAGAAAAAGTGCGTGAAAAGGACATTTCTATTTTGTGTCAATTAGCTGAAGAGGCACAGGTCGTTAAAAAAATGACGGATATGCAAAATGGGCAAGTTGTTAATTTTATTAAGGGGTTTTCTAGTGAAAATAGACCTGCAATGCACACTGCAATGCGAGATTTTTTTGATCAATGTAACACTTCTACAGAAGCAAAACAGGCTACAGAACTGGGATATAAGGAATTAGAAAAGCTCCGTTCTTTTTTAGATGAGATGGAAAAAAAATCTCAAATAACAACAGTTATTCAGATTGGGATCGGTGGCTCAGATCTAGGACCTGAAGCGATCTATTTAGCTTTAAAAGCTTTTCATAAACTAGATCGCAAAGTGTATTTCTTATCTAATATTGATCCAGATGAAGGCGCTCGTATTTTTCAACAAATCGATTTAGAAAAAACCCTTGTTGTCGTTGTTTCTAAATCAGGAACTACTTTAGAAACCATGACAAATGAGCGATTTGCACGAGAGAAATTTAAACAAGCAGGGCTCACTACAAAGCATCATTTTGTAGCTGTAACAGGCAAGGAAAGCCCAATGGATAGCAAAGAACAGTATATAAATTGTTTTTATATCTGGGATTATATTGGTGGCCGTTATTCTGTTACCTCTATGGTAGGTGCTTTTGTTTTAGCATTTGCTTTAGGAATGGACCGATTTTTAGACTTTTTAAAAGGAGCAAATGCTATGGACAAAGTAGCGCTTCGCTCTGATCCTTATGCAAACTTGCCTCTAATGTCTGCTTTATTGGGAATTTGGAACCGTAATTTTCTAAGGTTTCCTACTGTTGCAGTCATTCCCTATTCACAAGCCTTGTCTCGTTTTCCAGCTCATTTGCAGCAACTAGATATGGAATCCAATGGAAAAGGCATTGATAAAGAAGGGCATTTTATTGAACATGATACAGGTCCTATTATTTGGGGAGAACCTGGTACAAATAGCCAGCATTCCTTTTTCCAATCTATATACCAAGGCACAACGGTTGTACCTATTGAATTTATTGGATTTAAAGAGAGCCAATATAAAGAAGATGTTTTTTATCAACAAACCACCTCTCAAGAAAAGCTATTAGCCAATTTATTTGCTCAATCCATAGCGCTTGCCGTTGGACAAAAAAGCAATAACCCCAATACTTTTTTTCCTGGTAATCGCCCTAATCGTATTTTGTTAGCTGATAAATTAGATCCTTTTACCATGGGAGCTATTTTAGCTTTTTATGAACACAAGGTTGTTTTTCAAGGTTTCATTTGGAATATTAACTCTTTTGATCAAGAAGGTGTGCAACTTGGTAAGCATCTAGCCTCAAAAATGCTTGAGCAATTTTCCCTTCAAAGGCAGGGCAGATCTATGGATGCAAAGGGGTTTCCTTTAGGGGTTGCTTATCTAGAGCATTTATCCTTTGGATCTTAAAATCCCTTACTAAAGTTAGCTTCATAAATTTAGATCCCTTTCAAAAAAAGATCCTCGAAAACATACTGGTCGTAAATTTATAAGCACCCAGCTCTCAAAGAGGATTTATGCGCAAACTTAAAACCTTAAAAAATAAGATAATTTCTTCATGAAATAGCCCCTTGTTCTATCCAAAAAGAGCGGGTTGTATCTGCAAATTTGCCTTTAATCACGTTTGCTGAGCAAATAAATACCTGTTTAAACCGACTAAAACAGGAGATAAGGTTTTCTTGTCTTTTAGGGTCTAGTTGCATTCCAAAATCGTCGAGACATAGGAGGGGAGAGTAACCTATTTTCTGCTGCATCCAATTCCATTGAGCGAGCTTCAAGGCATAGATTAAAGAGCGTTTCTGTCCTTCGCTGGAGAAATTCTTGGCTTGTTTACCGGATAGTAAAAAAAGAAGATCATCTCGGTGAGGTCCTAGAGAAGTTGCTTTTAAAAGCATGTCTTTATGTCGGTTTTTTTCCCACTTGAGTGGATCTCTCTTTGCAAGAGAGGATTGATAATGAATATCTAAAAGATCTTTTTTATTAGAAAGTAAAGATAACCATTCTGTAGCTGGATCTAATAAATAAGAACTTAACTCTGTTCTTTTATCTATAAGATATAAAGCTGATGGGAACATGATTTGCTCCCATGCTGGTAGAGTTTGCATCTCTTGTGCACGCAAGGCGTGGTTTCGTTGTTTCATGGCTTTGTAATATCTGTTCAAATGATGTAGATATAAAGGGTCTGCTTGTGAGAGGTAAATATCTAAAAAGCGTCTCCTTTCATGGGGTGTTCCAATGATTAAAGCAAGGTCGTTGGGATGAGATAAAACAGAAGGGAGGATTCCAATAATACTTGTCAGCTTTGGGTAATTTGTGTGATTGTATTGGATGCGTTTGGTAGTTTCATCATAATAGACCTGTAGTTTTTGTTGAAGTTCATCTTTGATAAAATGAGCTTCGAGATAAAAGTACTGCTGACCTTCTCTGATGAGATCGCTCAAATTATGGGTTCTAAAGGAGCGACCTGTGCTTAAAAAGTAAATAGCTTCTAAAATACTTGTTTTTCCCTGACCGTTATTTCCATAAATCAGATTAACCAAAGCAGAAAAATGAAAATCTGTTTCCTTATGATTACGAAAATTACGTAGAATAAGGTGTTTAAGATACATTACACTTCTAAGCGCATAGGCATAATAACAAACTGAGAAGAGGTGGAATCCGTAATTAGTCCTGGGTTATAGGGATCGCTAATGCTAAAATGCACAGACTCATCTTTACTATGCCGCAGCATATCTAGAAAATAGTTAGGGTTAAAAGCTACTTCCAGTTTCTCTCCTCCGTAATTGACGGGCATATGCACTTTGCCTTCACCAATAGACCCACTCATAGCAGATAGGTGCAATTCCCCGGTTGTAAAAGTAAAACGCACGGAATTGCTATTTTCCGAAGTAAATAAAGAAACCTGCCTTAGTAAAGAAATCAATTCATCGCGATTTAAAGCGATTGGGTTTGCAATTTGCTCAGGAATAACGCGACTAACGTCTGGGTATTGACCTGAGAGCAATTTACTAATAAGAGTGGTCGATTTAAACTCAATAGCGATCTTATCAGACATAAGAGTTAAGGTAACAGGATCATCCTCTTTACTATCAAGCAGGCGAATGATTTCTTCAATAGCTTTTAAAGGGATAATATAAGAACTTGAACCAGAAGAACTTTTATCGATTTTTATATTGTTTTTTGCTAAACGTTTTCCGTCTGTTCCAATAAAAACAATCGTATTTTCTATGCTTTGTAAAAGAATTCCATTAAGGGCATGTTTGCTATCGTCACGAGCTGCTGCAAAAGAAGTGCGTGACAACAGATGACTTAATTGAGAAGACGGTAGGGTTAGCTGCATCCCTTCTGATAGGTTGGGAAATTTAGGAAATTCATCTTTATGCATTCCCTGAATTCTAAAATGAGAGCTCCCAGCATTTACTAAAGCTACTTCTGAGGAAAGGGCGTGAATTTCTACTTGTACAGCGGTCAATTCGCGAATCAATTGAAAAAACTTCTTAGCAGGAAGTGTAATAGCTCCTTCTTCTAAAACTTTTGCTTCTACATAAGCTCGTACGCTTACAGTAAGATCCGTTACGCTTAAGATGAGCTGGTCATCGATAGCCTCTATCAGAATATTAGATAAAATAGAAATGGTTGGTTTTACGGGGACTATGTTTTGGATCTTACCAACTAGATTGACAAGCTCTATTCGGGTAATGACGACTTTCATGGTATACTTCTCCTTAACTATAAGATATAAGCATAATCAAAAAGGGAAAATCAGTCTATGCGATTGCGCATTGCTTGTTGAATTGTTTTTACATGTTCTTTTTCTTTGAGTGCTTGTCTCTTATCATAATTCTTTTTGCCTTTTGCACAGGCAACTTTAACTTTAACAAATCCATTTTTCAGATATATAGAAAGAGGGATTAAGGTAAATCCTTTTTCTTGAGATAGGTTTTTTAACCTTATGATTTCTCTTTTATGTAAAAGCAAAAATCGATCTCGTTTATCTTCGTGGTTAAAGATATTTCCAAAGCGATAGGGAGCAATGGAAGCATTTTTTAAAAGAACTTCTCCTCGTTGAGATATTAAGATATAAGCTTCTTGAAGACTGCCTCCGTGATTGCGTAAAGATTTTACTTCTGTACCGGATAAAATAATACCAGCTTCAAATGTCTCTATGATTGCATAATCGTAGAAGGCGCGTCTATTAGAAACAAGTTCTGATTCTTTATGTTTCGACATGGTTTTTATCCAAGGAAATCTTTTCCATATTCTGTTACACGAAAACAACGATGATTTTGATAGCTACCTAATTCTATAATCCCTAATTCAGATAACCATTCTAGAATAATTGCTTCAATCAAAATAAGTTCTCTAGAATTATAAAAAGGAAGTGTATATTTCCAGTTTTTGCCTTGTTTTTTTAAGATAACACTAGATTCTTCGCTTAAAGTGGTAGTCATGCCTTTAAGAAAATCTTCAAATAAAACCCATTCGGAATGAGCTACCTTTAAAACGCTTTTTTCTATATCTCTTAAGACTCTTTCGTTAAATGAGCCGATCATTTCTGGCGCATAAGAGTGACGGTACAACAATAGGGATTTTTGAGGGTTAGTTAAGGTAAACCACTCATGAGCTTTATCTAATAAAGAAAGGCTTTTATCCGTAACAGAAGCTAAATTCAATAACTCTATTTTTTCTAATAAACGTTTAATGTACTTTACATGACTTTTATTTGTTGCATTTAGGTGCAAACAATTAGCCAATTCAAGTGTATCTTTATAAAAAAAAGGTTGTTTTTTTGCTAAAGATATAAGAAAAGTAACATCTTCAAGGAAAGAGAAATCTCGTGTGCTTTCTTTTTTAATAGAATTTGCACAAAGTATGGGGGGTTGCGTTTTACGTAAAAAGAGTAAATAGTCCTTCCATTCTTGAAAAAACATAAGTACTTCTACCCATTTACAATCTATTTTTTTATAGGTTAAACAACATATGAGATGAAATTCGAGCAATAGTGCAATGGTTTGAAATTGTTCCTGAGAAAGGGAGTATTTATCCATTAGATCGCTTGCATAAAGCATATATTCAGGAGCTTCGAAAAGATCCCTTATGATTTCTTCCATAATAGGATCTGGAAGCTGTAGAGCTGATAAATAGCGTTGAAATATCTGGGGGGTTAATAAATACTTTTCTACAATAGAATCAAAAATACGATCAGAAGTTCGGGAGATATTAT
>PSRO01000009.1 GCA_003176115.1 Chlamydiota bacterium
TACTTATTTTACAAATAACAAGATACCGTAAATATTTTCCTGTCACTGATCGTTATGATCAATTAATGAATACTTTTATCATTACGATTGATAATCACCCTAATCAAACAATTCAATTGGGTAATGAAAAAGAGCTTCTTTTCCGCTTGGCCAATAGGGCTACTCTTTACGAAAAAGAAATGCATATCCCTCTTGAATTAAGCTATTATAAACTACAAGAGATAAGCTATCAGAGAAATTTTAAAAATCTTTGGGATAAAGTAGAAAGATTGTCTTTAATAACAACAATGATCCACCAGCATTTAAAGATTGCAGAATACACACACGTACAAAGAGCTGCTCTTTTAAGCAAATCCGATCTTTGTTCTGCACTTGTTCATGAATCTCCTGATCTACAAGGTATCATTGGTAAACACTATGCTCTAGCGCAAAATGAACAGTATCAAGTAGCAATAGCTCTTGAGGAACAATGGATGCCCAGATCAAGGTGCGGTGCTGTTCCTAAAACCCCAACTGGTATTGTCCTAAGTCTATCAGATAAGATCGATGACCTTATTAGTTACTATAGCACTTCCAGAGACCTTTATCTGCTACGCAAACAGGCAATGGGAATCATTCAAATCCTGCTAAAAAATAAAATGAGTTGCAACCTACAAAGCTTACTAGTAAAAGCTTGCCAGGTTTTTCCTATAACAAATAAAAAAAAAGCCATAAAAACAATTATCACTTTCATCAACACTCGTAAAAAATCGATATTTGAAAGATTAGGTTTTAGAAAAGAGGAGATTGAAGCCATTGCAAGGATCAGTCCTTACGATCCTTTTGACCAGTTGTGCAGATTAGACGCTTTTTGTAGTTTTCGCAAATCTAAAAAAAACTTCTCTTGCTTTATTAAAACCTATAAACGTATTAAAGGATACACTCAGAATGATTCCCCTACTTTTCAGCACATGCTTATGATGGAGCCTGCTGAAAGAAAAATTCTTCAAGAATATATCCTAATCCATAAACGCTGGCCAAAATTCCTACAGCAAAAACAGTATCTAGAAGCATTCAAATTACTAGCAGAGTTGCAAAAACCTTTAGAAAAATTTTTCGAAACTGTAATTATTCTTGTAGATGATCCAGTTTTACGCGGAAATAGAATTGCTTTTTTAAAGAAGCTTATTAAGCTATTTGAATCTTTAATAGATTGTAGTAAACTTTAGAAAATCTTTACCTTTTATTAAATTCAGTTAGAACTTCCTGTTTTAGATGGTTGTCTTTTGATAACTGTCGAAATATTCTTTGTAAAGTAGAAAGAAAAACATTCTTAAAGTGATCAAAAGTTATAATGGTTTTAGCTATTTCTATATGACCACCCTTTATTGCTTCCATAAACATTTCATCATCCCTGAAAGGATTACGCTTAAATCTATCAGAGGCCACGATGACTCTAGCAATTTTTAAATGCCCCCCTTTCATAGCCTCGATTAAAGCCCCTTTCAAATTATAAATATTTGCAAATCCATCAGAGGTCATAATAGCTTTAGCAAGCTCTACATGACCATTTTTTATAGACTCGATCAAAGTTCTTTTTAAATTGGGAAAATACACATCTTTAAGATTATTAGAAGCTATTATAATAACTCTAACAGTTTCTAAATCACCAGTTTTTATGGCCACAATTAAAGCTTTTTGCAAATTAGAAGGGCTCATATTCTTAAAGTTATCAGAAGATGTAGCGATTATAGCAATTTTTGAGTCACCATCTTTTACTTTCTCTTCTAGTATTTTTTTTCACATCAAAATTTTTAAAGAGGGCAACTTCTGGATTATCACCCCGTATGATCTTTTCCAAAATCTTCTTTAAATTATAAGAATCCATATTTTTAAAGAGATCAGAGACTACAACAGCTATAACTTTAGCTACTTTATCTCTATTCAATTCAATCTCATCACAAAAAGATATTAAGTTTGGATAAATTTCATTTGAAGCTAGAAAATCTGTATTTAAGCTTGCCACATTTTTTACCATTAAGTAAAAAGAATCGATGCTACCCAATCACTGCAAATGAAATCAAGCAATTATTTTAACTTTCCGCTAGTATTTTTTTTATATAACCTAAATCTTTTCTAGCAACTAATCCTTGCTTGAATTTATTCGGGAAAATCATACTGGTAAAAACTTAAGATATTTTAAGATGCACTTACCCATTTTTGATTTACATAACGACTTGCTCCCTTTTCTGATTGAGCAAGAAAATAGATCTTTCTTAGATCCTCTTTCTCGCTGTTCTTATTTGCAAATGAAACAAGGGGGCATAGAAACCCAGGTACTTGCTATCTTTACAAAGAGATCACCAAATAGCATTGATTTGGCTCAAAAACAAAGCGAAAAACTACAATGGTTACACGAACACCCCTCCTATTTTTCTCCTATTTCCCAGCAGGCTCAACCAACAGCTATATCTACAATTGCAGCTTTTGAAGGTGCTTCTGGATTTGCAGATGAAGATGAGCCCCTTGCAATGAGTTTGCAAAGACTGGCTAATTATCAACGTAAAATCGGTCCTCTTTTTTATATTGGTATTACTTGGAATGAAGAAAATCGTTTTGGAGGAGGATCTGATACTTCCATTGGTCTAAAACCCGATGGTTTTCATTTATTAGAATGGCTAGATAACCGTAAAATTGCTGTTGATTTAAGTCACGCTTCTGATGCTTTGGCTTATGATATTTTAACTAAAATTGACCAAAATAACTGGCGCATTCCCCTAATTGCCAGCCACTGTAATTTTCGCAAAGTTCATTTTGTTATTCGTAATCTTCCCGACGAGCTGGTGCATGAGGTCATTCATAGAAAGGGTCTTATCGGATTAAACTTTTTTGCTCCTTTTGTCCATAAAGAAGACCCCAATGGCTTAATCCAACATATAGAATATGCGCTTACACTCAACGCAAAAGAGGCTCTTTGCTTTGGTGCTGATTTTTTCTGTGATAGAGATGCATCTAATCTACAAGCTAAATATCCAGGGCAATCTTTTTATCATGTACCCTATGATACAGCGGAGTGCTATCCTCTTTTATTGGAAAAACTAGCTGTAAAGTTAGAATTGCCTCTTTTGCAATCCATTGCTTACGAAAACGCTAGAACCTTTTTAGACACTCAAATCTTGGGAATAACCACTTCTGGAACTTGATTTTTAAGAACATCAAATTGGCGAGCTAGTTGGAGCGTCTCTTCTTCAGAATGTTTAACCGATTGAATCTCCATCCTAATTTGCTCTCTTTTATGCATCCAATTCCTTAATAGAATTTTACGCAGAACTTCTAAAAAACCTTCTTTTGTTTTATTTAAGTTGATTTTACGCTGTAAAAGTTCAGATAAAAGCTTTTGCTCTTCAGGAGCATTTAAGCTACTACCAATGGCCAAAAGATCAAAACAGCCTGATTGATGTCCTGCTAGCAAGGATACATAAAGTCTCCAAGCGCTTGACACTCGAAAATGATTTTGTTTTAGATTAGCTTTGGCAATATCGATAATCTCTGGATATTGAGAAGATCCCATGAATAACCAGCGCAATAAATCAAGCTCTAAAATAAGATCTCCATCTACCTCCTGTAAATGTATCGATTCTTGCTTAGAAATAAATAGATCGGGTATGTAGATCTGATTCATTCCAATACTAGCTTCTGGCACCCGGGCAATCTCAGCTAATTTTCTTAAGCTCTCATGTATTAGCACCGGCTGCTGCCAATTTTTAATTTGATCTACTATTTGATTGACTACTTGATTTTTTTGTGAAGGAATTTGCAAGTCATAATCTTTAGCTAAATGAAAAAATAAGAAATTTAAATAATCCGAACTAATCTCTAAAAGATGTGCAAAATAGCTAGGTCCTTTTTCTCTAAGCAATACATCGGGATCCTTTTCCTTTTCTAAAGCAACTACCCGAGTATCGATCCCATTTTTTTGAAATAGGTCCCCTATTTTTTGTGTCGCAGTTTGGCCTGCTTCATCGGCGTCTAAGGCTAAATAGATTTTCTTAATGCCAAGCTGAAGTAGCTCTTTAACATGTTCTTCTCCAAAGGCTGTACCTTGAGCTGCAACCACATAATCAAAACCTGTGTCAATTAATCGCAAAGCATCAATTTGTCCTTCTACAAGGATTGCAGTTTGTTGTTTTGCAATTCTCATACGACAATAACTTAATCCAAATAGCACACGAGATTTTTTAAATAGCACGGTCTCTGGGGAATTGATATACTTACCCCCAAGTGTACCTTGTTTATATTTACGGGCGGAAAAACCAATCACTGCACCTAAAGAATCCAGAATAGGAAAAGTAATTCTCTCGCTAAAAAAATCTCGTTGTTTTTCTCCAGATTGTTTGATTAGACCAGCTTGTAGCATGATCTCTTCTCCAATACCACATGTATGTAAATACTGGATCAATAAACTATATTGCTTCGGGGCATATCCTATTTGAAAACGACGAATAAACTGCAGAGGTATCCCTCTTGCATATAAATAGTTAAGAGCTTCTACCCCTTCTTCTGTATATAATAATAAATAATGATACAGCTCGCTTGCAGACGCTAAGGCCGCCTTTAATGCAATTTTATTAGGAATTTTTGCATTCCCTTTTTCCTCTTCTTTCTCCAAATGCACTTGAAAACGCTCTGCAAGGCTTTCCACCGCTTCAGTAAATGACATTCTTATATAAGTCATTAAAAAAGCAATAGCATCTCCATGAGCTCCACATCCAAAACAATGGTAGTGAGCATTGCCTTTTTGTATAATAAAAGAAGGCGTTCTCTCTTCATGAAAAGGACACAGTGCTTTATAAGTAGATCCACTTCTTTGAAAAGTAAGATGCGCTGACAATACTTCGAATAAATCAATTTTATGTCGGAGCATCTCCAGGCTGTCTGAAGTAAATAAAGGCATAAGGTTTAGATTACCGCTTCTTTGTTTTTTTAAGTTTGCAGCAGTTGACTAAACTGCGTCAAGTTTTTCTCTATTAATAGCAGTCTTGTTCTTAAAAAAATATAGGTTAAAATTTATTTGAGATAAGAGAAATTCACAAAATATATTTTAAGACGATTCGAAAAAAATCACTTTATCTAAAAATCAAATATCCTTTAAAAATTTTGCTAAACAAACTTCTGTGAGGCAAAATGGATAAATTAGAAGGATTACTACTTAATTCTTTATCTAAAGAAGAAAAAGCTACTTATTTTTCTCAAATAGGAGCAATGCAAGACTCCTCTTTAACCCAGCTAAGAGAACAGATTAAAAATGTGATGCTTCCTCTACTGCTAAAAATATTTCAACTTAAAATTCATACAAACAAAGAGATCATGTTTGACGCACTACCCATTGCAGAAAGTGACGGGGAATCCATTATTCATAAACTAAAACTGCTAGATAAAGATATCAAAACACTAATGATGTGGTGTCAAGCATGTATCAAACAAATTCAAGAAGCTCTTAATATAGATCCTCAGAACTCTAGATTTAAACAGTTGTATTCCGATTCCCTAAACCTTTCTAATAAACACTGGTGGTATAAATTCTGTAAAAAATTACATAATAAAACCGATGAAGTTTAGACTTTATTTCTCAATAAAACCTTGCATTCTCCTGCTTTAGCTTGGATAATACAGAGCTTAAAGCGAGGTATGAGAAAATGAAAGAAGAAAAACCCTCTTCCATGATGGCCCAATGGCATCATTGTAAAAAACAAGCAGGAAATGCTTTGTTGCTATTTCGCCTAGGGGATTTTTACGAAGCTTTTGAAAGCGATGCTGTGCTTTTATCAAAACAACTGGATATAACGTTAACTAAAAGACAAGATATCCCTATGGCAGGAATTCCTTTTCATGCAAGCGATGCTTATATCGACAAGCTTGTTGCAAAAGGCTATCGCATTGCTATTGCTGAACAACTAGAGGACCCACAATCTGTTAAAGGAATTTTAAAACGAGAAGTTGTCAAGATCATTACTCCAGGAACAATTGTTCAATCCAATCTATTATCTGCAAAATCCAACAATTTTCTCAGCTGTTTCACACAAATTAATGAAGCCTTTGGTCTTGCTGTGCTTGATGTTACCACTTCTGAATTTCGCGCTATGGAGTTCGAAGATAAAAAGCAGCTATTTGATGAACTAAGCCGTATCCAACCTAAAGAGCTTTTGCTTCCCCAAAAATGGATGTCTCAACACCCTGATTTTCTCGAAGAAATAGATCGTCAATTTAAACCAGCTATTCATGTAAAAGAAGCATGGCACTTTGAACACAAGCATGCTTGTGATGTGCTTTTAAGGCATTTTAAAGTTGGTAGTTTAGATGGTTTTGGATTAACAGGTATGGTTGCTGCTATTAATGCTGCTGGTGCTATTTTACATTATGTGCAAGATGAACTAAATCTTCCGATTCAACATATTAAGAGTATAAAAAAAGAACACTCTGCATCTTACATGCTACTAGATCGAACCACGCAAAAACATCTAGAGCTTTTTCAATCAATCCAAGATGATTCCTCTCATACTCTGCTGCAAGTTATTGATTATACCCTAACTCCCATGGGTGGACGCCTGCTTAAATACTGGCTAGCACGCCCTTTGTTGAATCTTACTGAAATTCAACAAAGACAAGATGCTATTGAGGAATTTTTATCAAAATGGCAACTGAGTGAACAGATCTTTGAACATTTAAAAGAAATTCGCGATTTAGAACGCCTGATTATGCGCATTGAAACCGATTATGCAACTCCACGTGATTTGGGGGTTTTTCGTCTTTCTTTAGAACAAATTTCCCCTATTTTCCATATTTTCGAAGATCATTTTTCTAGCCACTTGATTACTAAAAATAAGACAGATTTAAAAGATGTTTCAAATCTTGTGCAACTCTTACAAAAAGCTCTTATAGATACACCTCCTTTAAAACTGAAAGAAGCTGAGATATTTCGCATAGGTTTTTCAGAAGAGCTCGATCACTTACAATCCATCAAACAAGACTCACATAATTGGATTGCTCAATATCAAACACAATTAAGACAAGAAACGCAAATCAAAAATCTCAAAGTAGGATATACAAAAGCCTTTGGTTTTTTTATTGAATTGAGCCGTGGAAAAACAGAAAAAATCCCCTCTTCTTTTCAAAGAAGGCAAACCTTAGTGAATGCAGAGCGCTTTACAACCCTAGAATTAAAAGAATATGAACATAAAATACTGCATATAGAAGAACGTATTTGCACACTAGAATATGCATTATTTACGCAATTAAAAAAACAAATTGCAGAACATGCTTCTTCGATTTATCTCATTGCACGCGCAATTGCTGAAATCGATGTGATTTGTTCACTAGCACAGATAGCAAGGCTTCAAAAATACATAAAACCTATTGTTAATTCCAGCGATCTATTTCATGTGGAAGAAGGGCGTCATCCAGTGATTGAAACCGTTATGAAACAAGAACTATTTATACCCAATGATGTTTTTTTAAATGCCACAAGTCATCGAATGCACTTAATTACAGGACCCAACATGGCGGGTAAATCTACGTTTATTCGTCAAACAGCATTAATTGCAATTCTTGCACAAATGGGCAGTTTTGTTCCTGCTAAAAGCGCTACCATAGGTATTATTGACAAGGTTTTCAGTCGGATTGGAGCAAGTGATGACTTAGCAAAAGGGCTTTCGACTTTTATGGTAGAAATGACGGAAACCGCAAATATCCTCAACAATGCAACAGATCGCTCTTTGGTGATTTTGGATGAAATTGGTCGAGGGACTAGTACGTATGATGGAATTTCTATTGCCTGGTCTGTTGCAGAATATCTATTAACCCAACCTGGAAAGCAAACCAAAACCTTATTTGCTACGCATTTCTGGGAATTAACCGAATTAGAGCAAAAGATTCCTGGAGCTATAAATTATAGTGTCTCTGCCCATGAATCTGAAAATAAAATCGTATTTTTGCATAAAGTTATAAGAGGAAGCACTGATAAAAGTTATGGCATTCACGTAGCTCGTTTGGCAGGATTACCCTACTTAGTAGTCAAACGCGCACAACAAATGTTAAAGAGCCTAGAGCAAACATCTGTGAAAATGACCAAACCCAAAATTGAAAAACAACTCTGTCTTTTCATAAACTCAGAAACAGAAAATAAACCAGATATTATAGAAGAGCTTAAAGAAATCGATCCCAATAATCTTACTCCTTTGGCTGCTCTACAAAAACTCATTGACTGGAAAGAGAGAGTAAAATAATGGTTTTTGACCTTAAACAACTTGATGTATTCCCCATACAACCTGGTGTCTATCTAATGAAAGACAAAGCGGGTAGGGTAATCTATGTTGGAAAAGCTAAAGTACTTAAAAATCGTTTAAAACAATATTTCTCTCTTAGCGATACCAGAGCCATGATTCCGCTTTTGATCACACAAATTGCACAAATCGATACAATTGTAGTTTTTTCTGAAAAAGAAGCTCTGCTTTTAGAAAATACTTTGATCAAGCAACACAAGCCTAAATTTAATGTACTGCTCAAAGACGATAAAACCTTTATTAGTCTATGTGTCAATATAGATCATCCATGGCCTATGCTACGCCTTATGCGTTATAAAGGAGTTATAAAAGATAAGAGTCTTTACTTTGGACCTTATACAAGCGCTATTGCAGCAAGAGAAATTTATGAATTATTAAATAAATTATTCCGCTTGCGTCAATGTTCAGATAGTGAGCTTAAAAAACGTACTAGACCTTGTTTACTTTATGAAATGAATCGCTGCCTTGCTCCTTGTGTTAGTTTATGCACTAAAGAACAATACGATGAGCAGGTACAAAAAGTGATCTATTTTCTCAAAGGAAAAAACCAAAATATTCTCCCCGAGCTCTATGCACAAATGCAACAAGCTTCTGATCAGCTACAATTTGAAAAAGCGGCTGCTCTACTTAAAACCATTCGTCATCTTGAACATGTTTTACAATCCTCTACAGCTAGTTATCATATAGAATCTACCGATGCTATAGGGATCTATCGCCAAGCTGATGAAGTAATCCTTTTTCTCTTATTCTTACGCCAAGGAAAACTAACCGGCTCTATGCATTATGCATTTTCTTCTGTTATTGAAGATGATGATGAATTGCTTACCTCTTTCATTCTACAGCACTATCAAAACAGGAAAAATCTTCCAAAGGAAATCCTAACCCCTATCCAGCCCTCTTTGGCTTTAATAGAGATCTTCAAAAGCACCTACAAGATCCAGGTTTCTTTTCCTAAAAAAGGAGAAAAATTGACCTTGTTAAAGCTAGCGCAAGAAAATGCCAAAAGCACCTTTAAACAGGAAAAAGATGAAAAACTCCTCAAAGAAAAAATGTTACTCGATCTGCAAGAAACCCTACAGCTCAATCGCTATCCTAAAAGAATTGAGTGTTTTGATACCTCTCACTTAGCAGGTGGTGATTCTGTAGCTTCTGTAATAGCTTTTACAGATGGAGTCAAAGATACTAAATACACAAGACTCTACAAAATCAAAACTCAGCATACAGGCGATGATTATGCCTCCATGCAAGAAGCTCTTTTTCGCCATCTATCCCGTGCTAAAGCAGCAGATGACCTTCCTGACTTCATCATTCTTGATGGAGGGAAAGGGCACTTAACCATAGCTCTTGAAGTGTTTAAAAAACTCGATATAGCTTCCATAGATCTGATTGCACTAGCTAAAGAAGCCTCTCGTCATGATAAAGGAATGAGCCAAGAAAAAGTGTATCTCCCTTATAATCATGATCCCATATTACTCAATCCTAGATCCTTTCTACTATTGCTCTTACAAAAAATCCGTGATGAGAGCCATCGCAAGACCATTGCCTTTCATCAAAAAAGACGCAAAAAAAGACTCATCTCTAGTGCATTAGACAACATCTCCGGCATTGGTCCCATCAAAAAAAAACGGCTTCTTATCCACTTTGGCAGCATAGAAAGAATCAAAAAAGCCTCTACTCAAGATCTTTTGCAAATCAAAGGCATTACTCAATCTGACATAGATGCTCTACAAAAAGAGCTAAATCCTAATGAAAAAGCAGATTAGAAATTGACCGCATGAGACAGCCATATCCTCTATGAAATATTCCATCCATTTAGTGATATCCGCTTCAGCTCTTCCTCTATAATAATTATGGGACACACCGATGCTATTGCTTCATAATAAGCTCCGAGATTGCGCGCATAATACTCTTCTCATGAATAAAGACCTTTTACATCATAACCACATAAATGCAAAATTAGAGTTGTTAATAGTCTTGCTGTCCTCCCGTTACCATCATAATAAGGATGAATGGTAGCAAACTGATAGTGAGCAAGAGCAGGAAACAATAGGGCAAGAGATATTTTGCGATTCCCGAATCCAAAGAACCATGCTACGCATTAGGTTAAAGACATCCTTAGCTTCCGGTGGCATGTAGACAATAGTTTTTGTTCTACCATCGCGAATTATATTTTGAGAGTCTCGATATGGCGTAGGCCTAACCTTTATTCTACCATCTTGCCATAACAAGAACGTGGAGCGTTTGGATCATCTTTTCTGTTACAGGGTGACGCTGTTGCAGATTGTACTACTTTTGCAAGCGCTGCATAATAACCTTTCACTTCCTTTTCATCTCGCTCACGTCCTGGAAAACGCCCTTCATGTTTTAAAACACTCTGGATTTGGTCTGGGGAAAGAACAGACTCGATACGTATCAGGTTAGTCGCAATACTAGGGTAATGGTTATAATTAGGTAAAAATTTTATCGGCATAATAACTGCATTTTATCAATATTTTCTGAATCTTAAATTATGATAATAAAACGCAAATAAAACAAGCTTCTTAAAATAAGTCTTTAAACCTCATCTTGTTGCCTAAAAAACTCTTGAATAGCCTGAAAATAGGCTAATGCAACTTCTTTTAAACGAGAAGAGCAAGGGTACCCTTGAATTTTTGTATCTAAATGAGAAAGCCTTAATGCTTCCGCTAAATTATTTTGCACAAGAGACTCTCCATAGCAAAGTGGCCCATGTACCAATCTTGTCAGAGCCAAATTACGAGCATAAACACCTTTTTCTACTTCAATACTCGCTGTCTCTAAATAACGAGCCCCGTCTAATGAAGTAACAGAAGGAACTTGAAGGTGCTCATTGAATTTTTTTAAAACTATCTTAGAAAATTGTCTAGATAGAAAAAAATCAGAGGTAACCAACAAGCGCAGGAATTCATAGCGAGCTTTTTCCTCTTTTAATTCCCTATCACCAAAAGACCCTGGGATAAACACCATGTTATAATTTTTATCTGTAGTGCAAGTATACTTCTCTTTTTCAGAGTTATGCGCATTATAATGAATAATTACTGTAATATCTGGCTTAAAGGTATTAATTTTTTCCGCACGAGCATATAAATCTACTCCATTATAAACACTACGAAAAAGCTGTGTTAGTGTTTTTTGTGTCAACCATAGATCTGGGTGTGTTTGTAGAAATTGAAAGAAATTTTGAGAAAGTGCTCCCTCTGCTTTTTTTGTTCTCGTTAAGAAAACCTCTGCCCCTTCTTTTTCTAACAGCTCTTTTAAATAAAGAGCTGTTAGAAAAGTTAAATCCCCTTCATTAAAGGCAAGTAGCTTCTTTTGGAAACTAATTTCTACAAACCTTTGTTCCAAATGCGAATATTCACTTCCAAAATGTCCTGGATCAATGGCAATTTTGCAATTAGCTAAGCTTTTTTTAAGAGTTGGTAAAACATCAAATGAGCCAAGTATTAGACGATATTCTTCTTGACCTTTCTGCTTATCTTCTAAGGAAGCATATAGAATAAAAACATCATCAGTGAGTGAAAAATAGTTTTGCGCTTCTTTGGCTTTAATCAAGTACTTTAATTTATTTTCTATTTCTTCTTTGCTAACTCTGCCTTGATAAGCATCAAAATCCTGAAAAGAAAAAGAATACATGAAACAAGGGAAAAGAAGAGCAGCTAAATGCAACATGGTTTTATACATTTTATGTTCCTTAAATAAATAATCTCCAGAAATACAGGCTTCTGATATCCTAGATAACAAGAGAAAAGACCTGATAAATCCTTTTCGACTTTCTCAAAAATTTGGATGTCCTCTATCTGTCTAAGCAAATCAAGGACAATGGTAATTTCAGTATCTCTATTTAAGCAAATTTTTACTGTTGGATTTTGTGAAGGAAATGTTTGATGTACATAACGTTCAACGTAACTGTGCAAAATGGATACATGGACAAAAACATCTGCATTACCTGTGGTAAATCTATAGTAGCGTCCAGTTAGAGCAATAATAACCCTTAAGATCACTGCAGTAAATAAAGCACTCAGGCTAAAATAGAGAAACCCTTCTTTATAAGAAGCAATTGCATCATACAAAATAGACCTTTTAAGTTAAAAACTCTCATCATAGTAATCAGAATCGGTAGTTGGCTTTACCGTTTTCACCCTATCTTGTAAAAGATCTTCTAACTTTTGTTCTTTTTTAAGTCTGGGCATGATTAAATTTTTAAATATGATGTGTATCGATCCTACATGTAATCCGGTTAATTTACTAATATCCTCCAGAATTTTCATATGAATCTCCTCAGATTTCTCTGGAATAGAAATTCCATAAGAAATATTGAGCTCAACTCGAATATTTACCGAATGTTTTTTTTGATCTTGTTCAACATGAATCCCTTTTACACCTTCTAAGATTTCTCTGCCTAAAAGACTATCAAAAAGATTTCCTTCTAAAGGTTCTATGTCTTTAACCTTGGTTAAACAATGCCATACAATTGATTGAAATACTTTGCTCTCTACATCGCGAACAAAGACGGTTTCTGGTAAATCCAACTCTTTACTATCAATATCTTTTAATTGATTATGCATGAGGCCATACCTTAATTTATATTCAAAACCCATTGTAACAAGCTGTAGATTAATCAGCTAACCTTCTTTACTTCAATTATTTTTTTAATAATTTGCTATATTTTAGCCTATTCGATATCCTTCTTAGCTAGAATATCACTAGATATATCATGAGTTTGCTGTTTTATATTACAATTAGTCTTTTTTGGGGATGGATTACAGCGCGTTGTGCTCAAAAAAAAGGGCTAAATCAAAGAAATTGGTATATTGCAGGAGTGCTCTTTTGCGTTTTGGCATTTATTATGGTTCTTTTCCAGCGTAAAAAAGACCTTAAAATCCTAGATCCTGTAGTACATAAGCCGCAATTCATTCCTATTCATCTATCTCAGAGGGAAAATCTCTGGTATTATCTCAATAAAACAGGACAGCAGCTTGGACCTATTAGCTTTCAAGATCTAACTAGTGTCTGGGAAAACAAGAAGATACAGGAAGAATCTTACGTATGGAACGAAGATCTGGAAGACTGGAAAAGACTCAAAGAGGTCTTACAAATAACTACGCCTAAAATTTAAGCGTAGTTTGTTAAGATATTCTACCAGCTAGCCTTAACAACTCCTGGAATTAACCCTAAATTAGCCATTTCACGGAAGCAAAGACGAGACATTTTAAATCTCCTTAAATACCCCCGAGCTCTACCTGTAAATTGACAACGATTGCGTAATCGAACAGGTGAGGAATTACGAGGCATTTTATTTAAGGTGATTTTTGCAGCTAAACGCTCTTCATCACTTTTATCCATATCGAGTATTATTTTTTTTAATTCTTGACGCTTGTTCCATTTTAAACTAACTAGCTTTTCGCGTCTTTTTTGCTTTGCTATTGAAGATTTTGTTGCCATGTCCTTATAACTCTTACTTCTTGCGAGCAGGGCCTTTTTGGCGCTGCTTACGGTTAGGATCCATTTTATTAATGACATAAATGCGTCCGCATCTACGAACGATCTTATCCCCTTTTGAAGGGTCTGCTTTAATCGAGGCTTTTACTTTCATGATTTACCTGAGAGAGAAAAACTAAAATTCTAGTAAACTTATAAGCAATCGTTAGATTTGTTGCAAGAGCAATTCTTTTGTAAATTCTTTTGTTTAAAAAGAATTCTGCTTGAGGAATTTGCACTCCCTTATGTATATTGTCATACAGGTTTTGAACCTTTTATGGCACAAGGAATTAAAAAAATGAAACGCACATACCAACCTAGCAAAAAGAAAAGAAGAGCCGCATGCGGTTTTCGCAAAAGAATGAAAACCAAAGATGGCCGCAAGATTATTAACAGACGTCGAAGAGCCGGACGTAAGCGCCTTGCCCTGTAATAAGTCTTGGCGATTTCCTAAATCAGCACGGATTTTAAAAAGCTCCCATTTTAGACGTTTGGCCAAAAGTAACCGCCGCATTTTTGGAGAAATGATTTCCGTGGATTTTCAACATTCAAAAGGCCTTGATTCCAAATTGGGTATTACTGTCTCTAAAAAATTTGGAAAAGCCCATGATCGCAACCGTTTTAAACGCGTTGTCAGAGAGGTTTTTCGTGAAATGCGCTCCCATCTTCCTATTGGACTAGAAATAAATATCTCCCCTTGTTCTCGCCTAGGGGTTATATCCAAACAAATCGTATTCATTGACTTAAAGCGCATTGTAGAAAAAATTGTACAAAGCGATAACAATGTCACTATTTCCTCATCTTAACTCAGACCAAAGACAAGCGGTTATTGCCACTGAAGGCAGAGTCCTTATTTTAGCCGGAGCCGGTAGTGGAAAGACAAGTGTATTGGCTTATCGCATTGCCTATCTGCTTCAATCCCTTAAAGTTGAACCCGAAGCTATTTTAGGTTTAACCTTTACCAATAAAGCTGCTCAAGAAATGAGAGAAAGAGTTGCTCGCATTGTAGGGGTAAAACTTGCAAAAAAACTCACCTTAAGCACCTTTCACAGTTTTTGCATGCAGCTTTTGCGCAAAGAAATTCATCATCTAGGATACACCAATAACTTCACTCTTTATACAGAAAAAGAAGTACGTCGTATTGCTCTGCAAGTGACAAAAAACCTACTTGAACATGAAGGAGAACTTCCCTCTTTGGAAGAGGCCCTACAGAAAATTGCTCAGATTAAAAATACAGGGTTAAATCCAACCGATCTAGAAGCTATAACTTGGCATGATCAATTTTGTCAGGATTTGTATACGCGCTTAGAATCATGTTTATGTGCATACAATGCTGTTGATTTTGACTCGCTTTTGTCTCTCTCAGTTACTCTTTTTGAAAAATATAAAACACGCATGCTGCCCTATCAAAAAAGATATCGCTACATCATGATTGATGAATATCAAGATACTAATCCCATTCAGTACCGATTAGCTGAGCTGCTTTCTGCATATCATCATAATTTATGCGTGGTGGGAGATGATGATCAATCCATTTATGGCTGGCGCGGCGCTGAAATTAAAAATATCTTAGGATTTGAATCAAAAACCACCATCAAATTAGAACAAAATTACCGCTCTACACCTACTATTTTACAGGCTGCCAATGCTGTAATCGCCCACAACCAAAAGCGTCACAATAAACAACTATGGAGCAATGTAAAACAAGGAGAGCCGATCCACTTATTTCACGCTCCTACTGAACTAGAAGAAGCGCAATCTGTGATTCAAAGAATGATCAAACTCAAAAGAGATAGAAAAATTCCTTGGAAAGAGATGGCAATCCTTTATCGCTCTAACTTATTAGCAAGGCCTTTTGAATTAGCTCTCATGCAAGCTGTGTGGAAAAAACAAGATCATTGGGTAAGAGGAATTCCCTATCAGGTATTTGGAGGAACAGAATTTTACGAAAGAGCAGAAATTAAAGACCTCCTTGCCTATTTACGCCTGATTGTAAATACTCTTGATCAAGAAGCTCTTTTGCGCATTATTAATACTCCCCGAAGAGGAATTTCTGATCAAACACTTAAAACACTTACCGATTTTAATCGTAAAATCGATATTCCTCTCTGGGACCTTTTGGAGCAGATAGCATCTCCTCTCTCCTCTGAGCTCAAACAACACCTCTCTCATAAAGCACTTAATGCCATTTGCTGTTTTACAAACTTAATTAACACTGCTAGAGATCAATTTTCTAAGCTAGCTCTTTCTGAAGCTTTCACTTGGCTTATTGAAACCATCCATTATAAAAAAGCCATTGAAGATGAAGCCAAATCTGAAAAAATGCGTGACTTTAGATGGGAAAACGTCATGTATTGTGTAGATATGATAACTATCTATGAAGAAGAAAAACGTCTTAATGAACAAGAAACTAGCATTGCCGACTTCCTATCTACAGCTCTTCTTGATCAAAGCCAAGAATTCACCCATACAAAAAAATCCGACGATGATCACGTTAATCTTATCACATTTCATAGCGCTAAGGGGTTAGAATTCGCCGCTTGTTTTCTTGTAGGAATAGAGGATCATATCATCCCTCATGAAAAAAGCTTATTGGAAACAGGCTTAGAAGAAGAAAGAAGGTTGATGTATGTAGCCATGACTCGCGCTAAAGAGTATCTTTGCTTAAGCATGGCACGCCAAAGAAAAAAAATGGGAAAAGATCTTGCTACTAATCCCTCTCGTTTTTTACTGGAGATCCCCAAGCAGTTAGTAAAAATTAGCTCTTGGCAAACTATCTAAATGCCTTTGAATAAATTGGCATAAGCCATTCCATTGGCAATATCCCAAGGGGCACCATATTCTTCGATAGAATTTTCAAAAAACCGCTTAAATTCTACAAGAGATTCACGATATTTATCTTTGCAATTACTATTCCATAATCTAGCTGCTATATCTATCTGTTTCTGTAAGCTAATTGTCTCCTTACATGGGTTTTCACTAACGAAATAGCTAAATAATTGAACTTTTTCAAATAAAGGTCTCTCTACTATCTTGTTTTCATCAATCAAAGACTCTGTAAAAAAACACATTTGTCTATTAATAGCATTATCCAATAAAGAAGGAATCTCCTCCTTTCTTTTTTGTAAACCTTGCTTGATGCTTTGAATGGACTTAAGTAATATATCTGGGTTTTTCTTAAAGTCCAAAATAGCATCTAGCCGAAGAGTAGAATGCAAATCAGCCAAACGTCCAGCCCATTCCCGAAGAGAGTCTTTTTGATCTGAGGTAATTTCTCTTTCATTTAATAAAGCATGCTCAATTTGGTCCAACTGGTCTAATAAGTTCTTATTGGATAAGATATCTCTTTCAAGATGTAAATATTTAGGTTTGTGCGCTAATAATTGATAGTTTACCGCATTCTTATAAATGTTTAAACTCTCTATGGAACGTTTTAGGAGTTGGTCCTTTGCTTCTTTAGGGAGATAAATACGCAATGTTTTAATAAACAGCACTAAGCGATCTAATAAAGAATTTGGATAAGGCACAACTACCTCTGTTACCCAAGGCCAGCGCGAATGTATCCGTATATCTATGTTGGCTGAATCACCGAGAGCTTTTAAATACATAGACAAATGATTTTCAGCTAAAATTAAATTATCTTGAATCAAAGTATATAACCCTAATTATTAATTAAATGGTATTAATATAATTATATAGCATATATGTTAATGTTATATTAACAATATAACTATATTTATTTTAAATTAGATTAACTTAAATTTTAAAATTTTTCATTTAGTATAATTTGATAAAAAAGAAGGAAAAACCTAAAGAAAAACATTGACTATCAAAACCTTATAACCGGCAAGATCGTCTTTTGTAGTTGCAGTTTAAACGAATCAGATGTATGCTTGAAGCGATCTCTTAACATTTTCTAAATGGGTTTCTTTTCCATAGAATATAGAGAGCGTCAGAACACTCGAGAAGTTATTAAAAATTAGCGCTTAGCAAGCTTTGAATCTTATGAGAGGAATATGAATCTCACAGTAAATATAAGCATTCTAATAGATAATGAGAATAAATTTAACATTCTTTGCCGTCATGTTGCAAAAAATAATTTTTTATTAGCCTCTAAATATTTAAAAGATATTTTCACCAAGTCTATAAGCAATAAAGGTAAACTTATTCATTTGACCAAAGCTTGTTTCTTAGTATTAAGAACCCCTCTACTGTATTTGCCACTTGTAACATAGAGTAACCCAGCTTTTTTTACATCTTTTATCTCCTAAATTAACAAAAGAGTTTGTGAATTCCCCCAACTTTTTTCAAACAGTGGAAGAAAGGAAAATTAGGTATAGTGTGAAATCTTTTGTGAACGCCTGCATTGTTTGTCAAATAGACTCCAAGACTCAACCTGAAGATAAAATAAAATTTATTAAAAAGATAAGGGAAACATTAGATCAAAAAGGAAAGGAGAAACTAAATAAGCAGCTTGCTATCCATGCAGTGCCCCCTGAAGGACTTACTATATCATTTATCTAAAGAAAATTACGGCCTTCCTAAATCTTCTAACTGATAAATCTCTTGTAATTGCGGTTTAAATGAAACAGGTGCATGCTGATAAGCTAATAACAAATACTCCCTAGCTTTTTCTAAATGATTTTTTCTATATAGAAATTGCCCTAGCAGAAGCTCTATCTCCCAGCGATATTGAGGCTCTGTAAAAACTGCTTTGTGTAAGTATTCAAGTAAAGGTTCTATGGCTTTATCAAAAGATCTGCCTTTGCGATCTCGATCATGAAATTCTATAGAGGCAATATGTGCATTTGCACCTAATTGATGGGTTTTATCTTTTCGCAGTATCTTTTTTTTACATTTTAGAACATGGGGATGATCAGATCCTTTTTCTTGTAAAAGCTGAGCATATTTTTCTAAATGAAAAAAACATCCTTTCTCTTTTTTTAGTCCTTCTCGTAAAATTCCTTCTTTAAAATGAGGAATGGAAAAACGAGATGCCTTTTGATACATTCTTTGCCATTCTTCTTCATCAAAATCGGTTTCTATAAGGGAACATATCGTTGAAAAATCCTCTATTAAAGAGCTTAAGAGCTCTTTTAAAAGCTTATGATCGAGTGGTATAAAGTTCAATCTTGCAAATTCTCTTCCTTTAGGATCCAATAATAAAATGAGAGGATATTCTTGCACCCGATACTTATTGCGTATTTCTTTTTTTTGTTTTAAAAAGACTTGCCATAAAACCATTTCTTGGGAGATCTCTTTAATAAACTCAGGTTTTTGAAGAAGCTCTGTTTTCAACTGATCTGACCAACAACAACCCTCTTCGGTAAGAAAAACAGCAAGAATGGGCAGATTGCGTTCAGAAGAAAGGGTTAAAGCTTTATTTTCTTCAAATACCCAATCCCCAAAGACTAAACTAGTAAAAGCAAAAAACACATATCTAATCTGAAACATAATTACAAAAAAAACGGAATCAATTACTATTAAATCTAAAAACGACCACTGGTTTTTCTATAAGAAATGTCTGTATTTCCTACTACTATTATTTTGCGGCATCGTAAAGAAAATTTAAAAAAATGCAGCTTACGCGGTATAGAAACAAGAGAAGATTGTACGTTTTTTACATATCCTACTCAGAGCTTACCTGATTTGTCTTCCTATGTTTTACTCACTCTAAACGCTCCTTGTCTCTCCTTGAAAGACGCAAATTACGGTTTATTTTTAATAGATGCAACTTGGAGATACGCGCAAACCATTTTTAAGAGCCTACGACAACCCCATCGTTTTATCTCCCGCAGCCTTCCCTCCCATTTTCAAACCGCTTATCCACGCAAACAAGACGACTGCTTAGATCCTCTAAGAGGATTAGCGTCTATCGAAGCCCTATTTTTAGCTTATTATATATTGGGAAGAGATCCTAAAGGGATCCTTGATTTCTATTATTGGAAGAGCTTGTTTATAGAAAAAAACCAAGCGTATGGCCTAAGTATTTAACAACCAAGGCAATCTTGACTTTTTAAACCGCTTTGAATTAAAGTGTTTTTCAATGCAAATTTATTTATTTTAGGGCTTTAGTGTCTCAACGCATTTATTCTTTTGAAGAACATCAGCTTTGCAGGAAAAAAGTTGACTCCGATGCGCTGTATGTTATGCAAAAACTTCGCACTGCAGGTTATATAGCCTATCTAGTCGGAGGAAGTGTTCGAGATCTGCTGCTACATAAAAATCCTAAAGATTTCGATATCTGCACATCTGCACAACCAGAAGAAATAAAAAAAATATTCAGAAATTGTATTTTAGTAGGAAGGCGTTTTCGTCTTGCTCACATTCGATTTGGGAAAAAAATATTAGAGGTTTCTACTTTTCGCTCTGGAGATAATGAGCTCGATGAGTTGATTGTACGCGACAATAAATGGGGAACTGCAAAAGAAGACGCTTTAAGGCGTGATTTCACAATCAATGCACTTTTTTATGATTCAGACTCTCAGTCCATTATCGATTACATCGGGGGTTTTGAAGATATCAAAAAACAAGTTCTGCGCACTATTGGACAACCTTTTATTCGTTTTCGTCAAGATCCTGTTCGCATGCTGAGAATGCTTAAGTTTCAAGCAAGATTTGGTTTTACCATTGATGATCCCTCACATATTGCTTTGCTTGAATGTCGTCAGGAGATTATGAAAAGTTCTCCTGCGCGTATATTAGAGGAATTGCTGCGTATGTTGGAATCTAAGGCTTCAGAATCTTTTTTTCGCCTTCTTGCAGAACACGGGTTTATGCATTTATTAATGCCTTCGTTAGGAGATTTTCTAGATTCTAAAGACGCAGAAGAGATCTTCTCTTTCCTAAAAGGAATCGATAATTATTTTATGGAACCTGACCACATAAATCTCTCTCGTGCTGTGCTATTAGCTGCTTTGGTATTTCCTATCCTGGAAAAAAAAATCTATACACGTTATGTAAATCGAGATATCATTCTGCATTTGGGGCAAATACATGAAGAAGTACATGAACTACTTGATGAAATATTTCGCCCCTTTATAAACCTTTCTCGTAGATTACGTACAAGCTTGCAATCGATTTTGGTTTCGCAATATCGTATTACCCCTTTTGATTCTAAAAAACCAAGACGTATTCGAATCCCTCAAGATCCAGATTTTCTACAAGCTATGCAATTTTTTGAAATTCGTTGTACACTAGAACCAGCCTTTAAAGTTATATGGGAGCAATGGAACTTAGCTCTTACAAATCCTATATCCAATAAACGAAGGCGCCGTAAAAAGAAAATACAAACAGATGAAGCCTCAGCAACTTAACCTAGCTTCTGATATTCAACTAGAATATTTGGGACCATCCGTTGGTTTGGGCCCTCTGCCTGCTGTATTTTACTTTGCTCTATCTGCTAGAGATTCTCTCTTGTTAGATCCCTTTAACCAACCAGCTGTTTATCTTTCCCGGTTTCCTTTAAGGATTTTTTCGATATCTCTACCCTATCATGAAGAAGGAAAGCCTGCTAAACAAGGACTTACAGAATGGACAACTAGGCAAAAAGGCGAAGATTTCTTGGGGAACTATCTAAAAAAGATCCAAAATGCGATTGCTTTTCTGCTAAATCAAGAACTCATTCTACCAAATAAAATTGCAACAATGGGATTATCTAGAGGAGCTTTAATTGCTGCACATGTAGCAGCAAACAACGCTGAAGTCTCCTATTGGTTGGGGTTTGCTCCTTTAACTAAACTATCTTATCTTCCAGGTTTTTCAGATCTGGTTAGCTGGGACCTTATGCATATAGTTGATCTGTTATCTACTAAAACAATCCGCTGCTATATTGGGAATAGAGATGTTAGAGTAGGAACACGCAATTGCTTTGATCTGATAGAAGCTCTTGCTGAAGCAGCTTATCAGAAAAGATTTCTTTCTTCCCCTATCGAATTAAGAATTCAACCCTCGATTGGACATCATGGCCACGGCACGGCAAAAGAAACATTCCATCATGGGGCAAAATGGATAGCCAAGCAACTTAAGGTTTATCATGCTTTGTGATCTTTTTATGTTTTGTGGAGAGCCAAGCGGTGACCTACATGCAGAATCTCTTTTAACTGAGCTCAAAATAAAAACACCTACTCTTAACATATTTGGTGTTGCCGGACCGCGTATGCGGCATCAAGGAGTAAACTCTATTCTTGCCATGGAAGAGTTACAAGTTATGGGATTTATCGACGTATTTTGTACTCTTCCTAAACTGCTACGTATATTTTACAAGGTAGCAAACGCTATTTTAGAATTACAACCAAAAATGGTATTTACCATTGATTATCCAGGTTTTAGTTTACGATTACATCGACACTTAAAAAAAAGAGGCTTTAAAGGACAAATTGTGCATTTTATCTGCCCTTCGGTGTGGGCATGGGGAAAACATCGGGTTGCTTTTATGGAAAAGCATTTAGATCATTTATTTACTATTTTGCCCTTTGAATCACAAATTTTTCAAAAGCTTCCTACGCAATATGTTGGTCATCCACTGAATTCTCGTATTCAATCTTATAAATACCAAGATCTTGATTTGCCAAAAGATAAGCAAATCATTGCGTTATTTCCCGGAAGTAGGTCTAAAGAGATCAAGCGTAACTTACCTATTTATCTTGATACCTGTAGGCGTCTTTGTGTAAGCAACCCTAATGTACATATTGCTCTTTCTGTAGCACAACCTAAATTTCATTCTCAAATCCTCTACATTTTACAAAAAAAAAACTGGGATTATCCGATTACTTTTGTTTCTCATACTCATAGTTATGAACTTATGCAAAAAACCCATCTTGCAATCGCTAAATCAGGAACGGTAACTCTTGAATTAGCTCTTCACCTTGTTCCTACAGTGGTTACCTATGGGTTATCTAAACTCGATTTAATGATAGCAAGAGACCTATTGCGTATCCGACTACCGTTTTATTGTTTAGTAAACATCATTGCAAATGAAGGATTATTTCCCGAGCTCATCGGCCCTTATTTTACTAGCGCCTCTCTTTTGTCCCATGTGTATTACTTACTTGAAAATCATCCAAGTTATCAAAAAAAATGCAAGCATATAGTAACTCTACTTGGCACAGCAGATACAGCAAAAGAAGTGAGCAAGCAGATTTGCCTCATGCTCAGTAATTAAAATCTTATTTTATCTAGAAAAAAAATACAGATTTTTACTAAATTTGGTCTAATTTATGAAAGAATTACATATTTACATCGACCGTCTTAAAACAGGTCAAATAGAAAAGATTTCTGAAAGCATTTCATCTGATTTTTTAGAAATTGATGAACAAGATCTTGCCTTTGATAAAATCTTCAAGATAGAAGCCGAAGCCTATTTGGCAAACGATCATTTAATTATCCAATTTACACTCAATATCAATGCTTTTATCCCCTGTTCTATTTGCAATGCAATGACAAAAAATACTTTAAAAGTAGACAATACCTGCTTTTCGATACCCTTATCTGAAGTTAAAGGCGCTGTTTTTGACTTTACCGATGAAGTGCGCTCTACCATTCTTAACCTAGTCCCTTCTTTTTCAGAGTGTAATCAAGGTAATTGTCCAGATAGATCCCTAGTAAAAAAATATTTAAAAAACCCTGCAAAAGATGAATCTAGTAAAACAAAAGACGTTTATTTTCCTTTTGCAGGAGACAATTTTTTCATTGAACTTTAAGTAAAATCTTAAATTAGTTATAAATAATCCAAATGATTTTTTAAG
>PSRO01000050.1 GCA_003176115.1 Chlamydiota bacterium
TAGTCATAAAGACCTCTTGCAAGTCTTCGTATGAATTTTTGTTTTTCAAGTTGTGATAATGCTTTCCTGATGGAGGCATCACTTCCTAGGTCTGAAAAATGCATTGGCGTAAAGCACCAACCAGGACCATGCTCAATAATTCTATTTTTTATTGCTGTTTCAGCGCTATGACGCATTTGGGTTAGCCTCTGTTTTTCACAAAAATTAGCATGTTTTTGTGAAATTAGCAATAAGGAAACCATAGATTTCACAAAAAGAAGCTGTTTTTCGTGAAAAATGCTTGTTGCTAGTTGGCCAACATCTTGTTGGCTAAATGGAAAAAAGACGTAGGGTTTTACTCCAGTTTCATCCAATCTACTGCGTAAAATTTGCGTAATTGAGCTTTATACAGCTGAATTTTTCTGTCGGAATTTATGGTTGTATATCACTAAAAACAAAAGGCTTCAGTCGTAAAACTGAAGCCTTAATTTTGATTGGAGGTGGAGAGAATCGAACTCTCGTCCTTAGCAAACTCCCTACAAATGACTACATGCTTAGCATCTTCAAAATACATCGATCTTGAGGAAGGTGCCACACAATAGATCGACTTGCCTCTTCTAATCTCGGGCATCTTCTTGAAGAAGCGAAGAGAAAGGCCCAGACCAGGATTAATGACAATAGTTCCAACGCTCCTAGTCAGGCATTAGACTATCGAGTTGCTAAAAGCGGTTAAGCCTTAAGCAGCTAACGCAAGTTCCTCGTTAGAGTTATATGTTGCATTTATAGTTATATCGGATGATTAAGGAGGCCAACCGACGTCCTCCGCATGCCACTCATACTTTGTTTCCAAGTCGAAACCAGTCACCCCCGGTCTTAATCATAGCAAAAAAAGCCATTATTAGCGATAGAGGATAAATTGGCAAAGAATTTTTATTAAGAAACAGTTAAGAATCCGATTGCTAAAAATCCTCATCTATAAAAGGGGTGGTTTTGTCATAGAAAATGTATTTTTCTAAATATTTTTTTGCAAGATCTGGGTTGACTTCAATTTGTCCTTTTATTCCCTGGCTATATATTTCAGATAGACGCTTACAAGCTTGAGGATGAAGCTTTTCTGCAGCTTTTTCATAATATTTAACTGCCTCTTGAAATTCTCCTTTTTCAAAATGCGTATCAGCTGATTGGGTGTATATAGTTTTAAGACGAGAAAAAGCTATAGAAGAACCAAGTCCTACGGCGTTTTCTAAAAAATCCATGGTTTTTTTTGTATTTTTTTCTATATTTATGCCATAAAAATGGATAGGACTAAGCCTTAAGTAGGCCTCTACACAACCCGATTTCCCAGCAATTTCATAGTAGTTACTAGCTTCACGAGTATATAGTTTTTTTAAGGAATCTTCTGTTTCTAGTTTAGTATGATCTATAAAAATCTCTGCAAGATAAAAATATTTTTCTTGAGAATCTAGCCCTCTGTTTTTCCAGGAATAAATTTCATCTGCTAAACCAGAACGTAGAGATCCAGCTTTCCCAAAGGAATCAAGCGCTTTATCTAAATTTTTTTCTGTTAAGTCACCATAGAGATAAATATATCCCAAGGCTAAGCTAGCTTGCTTAGATCCTAATTTTTCTGCTTTCTCATAGTACTTAATGGTTTCCTTGCTATAGTTTTTATCTTGACTTGCTTTCTGCTCGTATATTTTAGCTAAGTCTAAGCAAGACTCTAGGTGATTGCTTTTAGCTGCCTTAATTAAGTATTTAATTCCTTTTTCTTGCTCAACTTCGCCTTTTTTATCTGTATAGATTTTACCAAGGATATAGAACCCTTCTGGAGTACAATTTTTTGCATATTTAATAAAACATTCTTCAGCCAACTGAAGTTTGCGATTGTTAAAATATTCTATTCCTTTACCTAGGAGCTTATCTGCTTTTTCTGCTTTTTTTATTTGCATTCGGCTTAGGATATTTCCCAAAATAGGAATATGAAATAATTTCCCTTTTCGAACTTCTTGAGATGATGCTTGGTTAATATACAAGGTTTTATGGGATGGATCAATAGACATAGTTATCTCGCTGTATTAAGAATATGAGATTTAAAAAAATCAAAGATAATTAAGTTTTGATTGTTTTTTTTATTTCAATTAATAAGATTTGCTTATGTTTATTATTATAATTTATTTTTTAATTTATATTAAATGAATATATTTTTTCTTATTCATTTTGTTTTTGTTTTTTTAAAAGATACGAGCTGGCATTTTAAGAGCTGTTTGGCTTATGATGGAATTCTTTTAACCCCCTTTTATTTATATGTTTGATATCAATTCACAAGAGAGTTTTCCAGAGCGGGAAGAACGTATTCTAGCGTTTTGGCAAAGCCAGAAAATTTTTGAAAAATCTGTAGAGCAGAATCGTTCAAATCCTGTTTTTTCTGTATATGATGGTCCTCCTTTTGCAACAGGGCTTCCTCATTACGGCCATATTTTGGCTGGAACCATTAAAGATGTAATTCCTAGATATAAGACCATGCAGGGTTATTTTGTGCCTCGTCGATTTGGTTGGGATTGTCATGGATTACCTGTAGAAAATGAGATTGAAAAGGTTAAAGAGCTATCAGGAGCTTCTTGTATTGAAACGTTTGGAATTTCTCAATTCAATGAAGAATGTCGCAGCATTGTTATGCGCTATACAAAAGAATGGGAATACATAGTGATGCGTATGGGACGCTTTGTGGGTTTCACGGATACTTGGCGGACCATGGACCTTAGCTTTATGGAGTCTGTATGGTGGGTTTTTGCTCAGCTATATCAAAAAGGATTGGTTTATGAAGGCTATAAAGTCATGCCTTTCTCCGCCCAATTAGGGACGCCTTTATCCAATTTTGAAGCTAATCTTAACTATAAGGAAGTAAATGACCCCTCTCTTACCGTGCTGTTTTCTCTTGTAGATGAGCCAAATACTTCATTCGTCGTATGGACAACCACTCCTTGGACTCTGCCATCTAATCTAGCAATTATGGTTAATGAGAACTTTGAGTATGTAAAGATCAGACGAGAAGATCATTGCTATATCTTGGCACATAATCGACTAGGGCATTATTTTACAGAAGGAGAGTATGAGATTGTTGCTACCTTTAAAGGTTCTTCTTTAGTTTCTAAGCGGTATCAACCGCTGTTTCCCTATTTTGCCAGTTACGAAGGCTTTAGAGTCATTGCAGAGGTTTCTGTTAGCAGCGAAGAAGGAACAGGTCTTGTGCACGCAGCTCCAGCATTTGGAGAAGTGGATTTTTACGCATGTAGCAAAGAAGGCATCGAAATAGTATGCCCTGTTGATCATAATGGTAAATTTACCAAGCTAGTTCCTGATTATGCAGGTCTATTTGTAAAAGATGCTGATAAGGAAATCATTCGGCGGCTAAAAAAAGAGGGGAAAGTTTTACAACATACGCAGATTCGTCACCGCTATCCTTTTTGTTGGCGCTCTGATACGCCTTTAATTTATCGAGCTGTCTGCACTTGGTTTGTCGCGGTGGAAAAAATCAAAGATCGAATGATTGATGCTAATCAAAAGATTCATTGGGTTCCTAATCATCTTAAAGAAGGTCGTTTTGGCAAGTGGTTAGAAAATGCTAGGGATTGGGCGATTTCAAGAAATCGCTACTGGGGAACACCTATCCCTATTTGGCGTAGCGAAGATGGGGAAATCATCGTTTTATCTAGTATGGAAGATCTACAACAAAGAATAGGAGTCTCTGTTTCTGATTTACACAGGCATTACATCGATTCTTTAACATTTATTGCGAATGGGAAGGAGTTTAAGCGTATACCAGAAGTATTTGATTGTTGGTTTGAATCAGGCTCTATGCCTTATGCGCAAAATCATTATCCTTTTGAAAAAAAACAAGAAACACTAGATCGGTTTCCTGCAGATTTCATCGCAGAAGGATTAGATCAAACACGTGGTTGGTTTTATACTTTAATGGTGATTGCAACAGCATTATTTGATAAGCCGGCTTTCAAGAATGTCATTGTTAATGGGATTATTTTGGCAGAAGATGGCAATAAAATGTCAAAACGTCTTAAGAACTACCCAGAACCGCAATTGGTATTTCACCGTTATGGAGCTGATGCGGTGCGCTTATACTTGCTAAGTAGCCCAGTTGTTCAGGGAGAAGATTTGCGTTTTTCAGAACGCGGAGTAGAATTGGTTCTTCGCCAGATGCTGATTCCTTTTTGGAACTCAGTGGTTTTTTTATCTACCTACGCGAAGATTTATCAATGGAACCCCAAGGAAGTACAGTTTTCTATTCCTCAGATCGATATCGATCGTTGGATTTTGTCTTGTTTACAAGGATTGATTCAAGAGGTAACAGATGGATTAGATCGTTATGAATTGCATCGAGCAGTCGACCCTTTTGTAAAATTTATTGATCAATTGACCAATTGGTATATCCGTAGGAATCGATCTAGGTTTTGGGCTGAAGAAGATACGATAGATCGTAGACTAGCATTTGAAACACTATATACCGTACTGATCAATTTAGCCAAAATCGCAGCTCCGTTTATCCCTTTTCTAAGCGAGGGAATCTATCTTTATTTAAAAACCAGCCAAGACCCTCAATCGGTTCATCTGTGCTCCTTCCCAATCTATGATCCTACATATAGAAATCAGCTCTTAGAAGAGCAGATGTCTTATGTGCAAACCGTAGTAAGCATGGGGCACGCATTGCGTAAGGAAAGCAAATTAAAAGTTCGTCAACCTTTGCGCTCTGCCTTCATCGTGTCTTCTGAATCTGCAGTTTTACAGCAGCTTGCATCACAAAAACAGCTGATTGCTGATGAGCTCAATGTAAAAGAGGTGATCTTTAAGGAGGATGAAACAGCATTTGTTCTGCTTTTAGTAAAACCAAATTTCCGTGTTTTAGGTAAAAAAGTAGGTAAACTCATGGGCTCTATCAAGACAGCCTTAGAAAATCTTTCTCAAAAAGAGCTGAATCGATTACTTGAAGAGAGTCAATATGAGTTGATGGTTGAAAATGAAACCCTTCTTTTAAGCTCTGATGACATCATTATAGAGCGCCGAGTAAAAGAAGGGTTAGTAGCTTCTGCAACAGATTCGGTGATTGTTGCTATTGATACTGCTTTAGACGAAGAATTATTATTAGAGGGATTAGCAAGAGAATTGGTCAATAAAATTAATACCATGCGTCGAGATTTGAGTTTCGAAGTAAGCGATCGAATCGAGATTTGCCTTCATACCACAGAAAAGGTTAAAAAAGCTTTATCTATTCATCAAGATTACGTGATGACACAAGTGCTAGGAATAAAATTGGAGTATAGTTCTAAAGAGGAGGGAAGCATTTGGGATTTAAATGGAGAAAAGACCTTTATTGCAATAGCGCGTTCGGAATAACCTGAAGATATGCCCTAAAACTTGGAAAAAACCGAAGTTTTAGGGTTTTTAGGTCTGTCTTTTACAGAATCATCTCGAGCGTCTTCTCGGTTGAAAGCTTCTACTTCTACTTCTACCCCTGCTTTGTGGCTTAGAAGAAGGATCATCAATGAATCTTTCTACTTCGTCAAGCATTTGATAGTCTCTAGAAGAGGCAAAGGAAAAAGCTTTTCCTTTAGCCCCTGCGCGACCTGTTCTTCCAATACGATGGACATAATCATCTAATGTCTTAGGCAGATCAAAATTGATTACGTGACTAACCTCTGGTATGTCAATTCCACGAGACATTACATCAGTTGCAACTATTACTTTAATGTCTCCATTGCGGATTTTCTTCATGGTTCTTGTTCTTTGCTGTTGGTTCATGCCGCCGTGTAGAGCTGCTGCTGTTATTCGGCCATCGTCACATAGTTTATCAGCAATTTGCTCGGTCTGTTTCTGAGTAGAAGAAAAGATAATAGCTTTTTCTATGTTTGGATCAGATAAAATCTCATCTAAAAATTTATACTTTTGTTCTAAGTTGTTTGTTTTATGAATGTGCTGTTCGATTAGATCATAGTTAGCAGCTTTCTTTTCAACAATAACTTCCGTTGGATTAGTTAGCAGGCTATTTGCTAGACCTAAGACTTTTGCATCATAAGTCGCAGAAAACATCAGGGTTTGACGCGATTTTGGTGCCATAGAGGCGATATACTCAACAGGTTCGATAAATCCCATATCAAGCATTCTGTCGGCTTCATCCAAAATGAGCATCTCCAAGTTAGATAGATGAATGCGTTTTTCTTCCAAGCATTCAATGAGCCTACCAGGAGTGGCAATCAGAATATCGAAATTTCTTGAAAGTTTTCGGTTTTGGACATGATAAGGAATTCCTCCACAAATAAACACACTGTTTATATGGCGAAGGTGACGGCTTAGCTTGGTGGTTTCTTCCACCACTTGCATAGCTAATTCGCGTGTAGGAACTAGAACCAAGATCTTTGGCCCTCGAGTAGAGGATTTTTTTAGTAATCGGCAAAGAGCAGGTAACATAAAAGCCGCTGTCTTACCTGTTCCTGTTTGTGCAGAAGCGCGCAAATCTTTTCCCTTTAAAACTTCAGGAATTGCTTGTTGTTGAATATCTGAGGGATTTGTAAACCCTAAATCTTGAATTGCTTGAAGAATTAATGGTTCTTGAATGAGGTCTTCGAAATTTTTACTTGTCATTTTTTACTTACCTTAAAGTAACATTGCATAGATTAATCATTTGCAACGACTAAAGAGAAGGTGCAAAAGAATAATGCGTAGTTTAACAAAACTAAATAATATAAACAAGATCTCTTAAATTATAAAAAAGAATAGTATTTATAAATCACTTAAAAAATATAAAAATTTTATAGGATAGGCAGCTTATTTTTTTTGATCCAACGATATAAGCAGAAGATAAGTCCGACAGCTCCACAGCTATATATAATGAGATTTGGTGGACTTATCCAAGGATAAAGCGGCTGATTAGGTCTTCCCCACCGAGGTCCAGGAGGCCAGAAAATCCAGCTAGGACTTCCTTTTAAATTATCTTCAGGAACAAAACCAAAATCACGACTATCTGAGCTCATTGCGTGATTGTCGCCTAAAACAAGATACATTTTCAGAGGAATGGTGAGACCGTATTTTTTCACAAACTCCACATCAAGAGCACCATTTTTCAATAAAGGAGGACCGTAATCCATAAAAGGTGTAGGAGAAGAGCTCTCTTTTCTTATAAATTCTCTAAGAGAAGGATCATCATGTTTTAATATCGGTGCTCCCATCAGATAAAAATCTTGATTGCGAAAATATGCATAACGAGCCGGAACTAATCGCTGATCTTTCTTCTTATTTAAGAATCGGTTATCCCAATCTATTCCAAGGTTGAACCAAAACTGCACATTTTGTGGACTATATGTATATAAAGGATGAGAAGGGGACAACTCTTGATTTACTCCTTGCCAGAATACGCGATAAGCCTTCCCGTGATAAAATTCATAACATCCATCGGGTATATCGACAAGAACAGGAGCTAAGGCTTTTTTTCCAATACAAGTATCGGGATAGCGGTACACTTGATGATTTTTTACGACAAAACGCGCTGTATATAAATTTTGCATCAGCGCTTTTAAGTGGCTTTCTTGTAGTGCAATAATAGATGTACTTAACTGCATTTTGGGATATACGTTTTTATACTCATCTTTTGTTAATTGCACAGATTGTAAAGAAGGATGATGTTTAATCTCTAAATACAAAACCCCCTCTGGTACTTCTTTTAAGTTGAACTCTTTTACTTCTTCTAAGTTAAGTAGTCTCGCCATGCCAAAGTTTTTAAAACCCCATAAGTCGCTGTAATCTGTAATAAAGCCAGAGACAGGAGGACTAAGCATTTTACCCTGGTTTTTTTGTAGATTAAACTCTGCAACAGGCTCATTCATTTGATAAAAAATAAGGGAATTGTTGTCTTTATGGGAGAGCTCGACTTTGCGTTGGAAATTAATGAAGGGGATATGCTCAATTTGCTTTAATGAGCTTAATTGTAGTTCTCGGGTAATATCCTTACCGTCTTTATCGATCCCGTAAATCTGTCCTCCATAAAAATAGAGAGTGTCTCCAGGTTTGCCAATGAGACGTTTGATGTACTGTTTTTTCCCAGGAAATAGATAAAAATACATAGTATCTACATCATGGATATCCATGTTTTCCCCTGTAAAGATCACAATGGAATTACGTTTTATTAAATCGGGATTGAAATACAAATGTTTTGTTTTTAAGGGGATATTAATTCCAAAATCTGTTTTAGACACAATTAAACGATCTTTTTCTTTGAAAGTAGGCCGCATCGATCCAGAGGGGATTTCATAGAGCTCAAACCACATTTGACGAATGAAGAGAGCAATAATTAAAGCAATACATATTCCAATTATCACATCCCGGAAGTAGTCAAAGGACCCTTTTTTCAAGCAAGCCAGACCAAAACCTTGAGCTTCTTTAGCTAGTCGACTGGCTAAGGGTCTATCTTTTTGTAAAATTGCATTTTGTAGAGCTTGTAAAGCAGTCTCTATCTCAACCCGAGTATCCACAGATAATTTGTGTTTTTTCTTTTTATAGAGATGATATGTTTGGATCAGATAATGCTTAGACTTTCTTAGAGAATACATTTTTTTTTTAGAAAAAACCCACATTGTTACCTAAATTCTTTAAATAAATAGAACAGTATAACAAAAGAATTTACGGGTTTTTTAGAAAGAGAGCAAGCTTTTTATCTCCTATAGAAAAAATACCAAAAACGTTTCTTTAGTGCTTTTTTCAAAGCAATAACCCCTGGATGTAAAGGGTCTACTTCTGCTGCTGCCGACCTATGTTTATCAGCATAATCTCGGTCCCTACAGGCAAGATGATAAAATCCCATACAAACCATAAATCCACGAAACTCAGAGTAATGAAAAGCAAAGCGATCTGGATAAAGCTCTAATAAGTCACGTTTATGATTAAAAATAGTTGGGATTTCTTGGATTTTCTTCACTCGCAAACACTGATCTGCATAGTTAATTTTAGCGCATAGATAAGAGGGGTGCATCTCATAAGCGATTTTAATGAGCTCTTCTGCTTGTGTATTTTTTTTTAATCTCAAGTAAGCAAAAGTCAATAAATTAGCTACTTCTGGAACATCTAGATGATCTTGATAAAATGCTTCTAAAATAGCTAGGTGTTTTCCGGGGTCTTCTTGAATTTGGCTGTGAATCTTTTGAAAAAAAATCTTATTTGAAGCATCTAGTTTCAGATAAGAGAGGTTGGGGGAGAAGGTAATTCGATAGAAACGATCGGGGAAATAGATCGAAGGAATTTCTAATAAAGTAGAGCTTTTCATACTTATATGAGTATAAATCATTTGCGCTTTTTAGGCTCCTCTCTTGTGGAAAAAATGTTCATAACTTACATCGATAATCATTGTATGAGTATTCTATTAAGAGCAAA
>PSRO01000029.1 GCA_003176115.1 Chlamydiota bacterium
CCTCTTAAGCCCCCCCCTGATGCTATTTATGAATTAGATCTCAAGACGCTTGGATTTATAGCACATGAGCTAAATGAGTCTTTTCCTACTTGTGGCCTTTTGAAAAAAGAACAAGCCCCTTTAAAAGATCTCCTCGATCTGCTCAAAAAGACCTACTGCTCTCAGATCGGTATAGAATATATGAGCCTGAGAAATCACGAACTAGAAACATGGATTCAAAATAAATTTGAGTCTTCATTTATATTAGATAAACAGCAGAAGCTTCTTATTTTACAAGATTTAAATAAAGCAGAACTATTTGAATCTTTTCTAAATACAAAATATGTAGGGCAAAAGCGCTTCTCTTTAGAAGGAGCAGAAATTCTGATTCCCATGTTATCTTTTTTAATAGAACAAGCGTCTTTAAGCAGCGTAGAGGAAATCGTCTTGGGTATGGCCCATAGAGGTAGACTCAATGTGCTAGCTAATATCATTCATAAAGACTATTCCTCTATTTTTAGAGAGTTTGATGAAAACTATGTCAATGAGGGGTTTGAAGGCTCTGGGGATGTAAAATATCATCAAGGTGCACAAGGAACCTTCACTACCTCTTTGGGGAAGGATATCTTAATTACGCTTGCTGCAAATCCTAGCCATCTCGAATCGGTAGATCCTGTAGTAGAAGGGATGAGTTACGCCAAAGCAGCAACTAGTAAAAAAGATGTGATCCCGGTTCTTATTCATGGAGATGCTTCTTTTAGTGGACAAGGTGTGGTTTACGAAACCATGCAACTTTGTAAATTAGATGGCTATCGGACAAGAGGTAGCATTCATATTATTATCAATAATCAAATCGGTTTTACTACAAATCCTGAAGAAGCACGTTCGACCCCTTATTGTTCAGATCTTGCAAAAACATTTACTTGCCCTGTTTTTCACGTAAACGCAGAAGACCCTGCAGGATGTATACGAGCTATGATTCTTAGTATGGAAATACGGCTTAAGTTTGGGTGCGATGTATTTATCGATTTGAATTGTTATCGTAAGTACGGTCATAACGAAAGCGATGAGCCTCTTTTTTCACAACCACTTCTCTATGCTAAAATCAAAGAGAGAAAATCTATTCGCACTCTATTTTCCCAAAGCTTGCTTCAGGAAAGTATCATTCAAGAAAAGGATATAAAGAACTTAGAAGAAAACTTTAAAAAACAGCTTCAAGAAGCTTTGCAAAAAACATCTCCTCCTCTTATTAGAAAAAAACTCCAACAGCCTATTCCTTTATCAGAGATGGATACTAAGGTCCCTTTAAAAGTGCTAGAAAAGATCGGTAAAGGACTGTACACCTATCCAAAAGATGTAAATCTTCATCCTAAAATTCAACGACTTCTTCAAGAAAGAGAGCAAATGTTGCAAAGCGACCCTAAATTAGCCTCTTTAGATTGGGGAACAGCGGAACAACTCGCCTATGCAAGCTTACTATCTCAGGAAATTGCTTTGCGTTTTTCTGGTCAAGATGTTTGCCGAGGAACATTTTCTCATAGACATGCTGTACTTATTGATCAACTCAATGAAAAACGGTTTTTTCCGCTTGATCATATTACAGGATCTCAAGCTGCCTGTGTATTTTTAAACTCTCCTTTATCCGAATACGCTGTCCTAGGATTTGAATTTGGATTTAGTCTAGCTTCTTCTCAAGCCTTAGTGATTTGGGAAGCGCAATTTGGTGATTTTGCAAATGGTGCTCAGATTATTCTCGACCAATACTTAGCTTCTTCGGAACAAAAATGGGGAATAGCATCTAATCTGGTTTTGATGCTTCCTCATGGCTATGAAGGCCAAGGGCCTGAGCATTCCTCAGCGCGTATAGAGCGCTTTTTGCAATTAGCTGCTCAAGATAATTTAAGAGTTGCTAATTGCTCTACCCCTGCACAGCTTTTCCATCTTTTACGAGCACAGGCTCTATGTCCTATAAAAAAACCTTTGGTTCTTTTTACTCCTAAAGCTTTATTGCGTAATGCTGAGTGTAGATCTAGCTTAAATGCTCTTGCAGAAGGACGATTTTATGAAGTTCTAGAAGACCCCTTATTAGAAAAAGATGCTAAATTACTGTTGTTTTGCAGTGGAAAAATTTATTACGATCTCATTCAAATGAGAAAAAAACAAAATCAACAATGCGCAATCATACGTTTAGAGCAGCTGTATCCTTTTCCTAAAAATAGGATCCAAAAAATTTTAGCCAAACATCCTAATGCTAACTATCGTTTTGTGCAGGAGGAGCCCAGCAACATGGGCGCTTGGGAATCTTTGCGCTTTACATTTGATGAGTTACTTGGAACAAAAAGCCCAATCGAGTATATCGGAAGACAAAGAAGCGCATCGCCTGCTGTAGGCTCGTATGCCGTACATAAACAACAATTAGAAGAGCTGCTTAAAAAAGCTTTTGCTTAAATTAAGATAAGGTAATCCATGGCAAGCGAGATTAAAATCCCTAATATGGGTGAATCTGTTTCCGAAGCAACTATTAGCAACATTCTTAAATCATCTGGTAGTTTTGTTCAACAAGATGAAGAAATCTTAGAGTTAGAAACAGATAAAGTAAATCAGGTTTTATATGCTCCTGAAAGCGGAGAGCTAACTTTACAGGTTAAAAAAGGAGATACGGTTAAGATAGGACAAGTAATTGGGACGATTCATCCTCAAGCTGTAGAGCAAACAGATAAATCTTCTGATAAAGAGCCTCCTAAATCACCAAAGCCAGCTTTCCCCCCTCCTTCCTCTTCACATGGGAAAGCCAAATTTACCACGGCTGATTTTGTTTCTAGCTTGCAACAACCAGCAGCTTCTACTCAGCCAACTCCTATGGTAGAAGAAACAAATATCTCTCGTAAAAAGATGAGTTCTTTACGTAAAATCATTGCACAAAAGCTGGTAGAAGTGAAGAATACAACAGCTATGTTAACTACCTTTAACGAGGTAGATATGAGCAGTGTAATCGCTATCAGACAGAAAGAGCAGGAGTCTTTTCAAAAAAAATATGGGATTAAATTAGGTTTCATGTCTTTTTTTATTAAAGCCTGTGTTGCAGCTTTACAAGAGGTTCCTGAAGTTAACGCCTACATTGATAAGGAAGATATAGTCTTCGTTCAAAGCTATGATATTTGTGTTGCTGTTTCTACAGATCGTGGTCTAATGGTCCCTGTCATGAGATCTTGTCAGCAGCATAATTTTGGAGAACTTGAAGCACAACTGAGCGCATTTGCTCAAAAAGCACGGGATGGTTCCATCAACGTAGATGACTTAAAAGGAGGCAGCTTCACCATTACCAACGGGGGTGTTTTTGGGTCCCTTTTATCGACCCCTATCCTCAATCCTCCGCAAAGCGCCATTTTAGGAATGCACTCCATTGTTAAACGTCCTGTCGTCGTCGATGACGAGATCGTTATCCGTCCTATGATGTATCTAGCGCTTAGTTATGATCATCGTTTAATTGATGGCAAACAAGCTGTGCTTTTTTTAAAGCATATTAAGCAAACATTAGAAGAACCTTCCCGTTTACTTCTCGATTTATAAGGAGCTTATGCAAGACTCATTTGATCTCATTGTCATTGGAGCTGGGCCTGGCGGATATCTAGCTGCCATAAGAGCTGCGCAATTGGGGTTAAAAACAGCATGTATCGATAAACGAAAAGAACCGGGAGGAACTTGCCTACATGTAGGCTGCATCCCCTCTAAATCGCTTTTATCTTCCTCTGAATTCGCTTGGAAGATACAAGAGAAGAGCGCTGTAAATGGAATCACTTTTGCTCAACTATTGATTGATTCTATGCCAATGATGACTCGTAAAACACAAACTATCCAATCTTTTAGCCAAGGAATTACAAGTTTATTTAAAAAACACAAGATCAGCTTTTATGTAGGAGAAGCTAGCTTCCTATCTCCTAATAAAGTTTTGGTTAAAAATGCAAGCGAAATAATGCAATTACAAGCTCGATTCATTCTTATTGCTACAGGTTCAGAGCCCATTGAACTTCCCTTTTTACCCTTTGATGAAAAACAAATCCTCTCTTCTACAGGTGCACTCTCTCTTGAAGCAATTCCCAAAGACTTACTGATCATAGGTGCAGGTGTGATCGGAGTAGAATTAGGATCTGTCTACAATAGACTAGGAACCAAGGTACAAATCATTGAATTCCTCGATCAAATTTGTACAGGCTTTGATCATCAACTGAGCTTAGAGCTTAAAAAAAATCTGGAGAAACAAGGCATTACCTTTCATCTTTCCTCTAAAGTCATGAATGCAAAAATTGCGCCCAATCAGATCTCTTTGCAAGTAGAGCAAGCCCAAAACATACAATCTTTTTCAGCGGAAAAAGTTTTAGTTTCCATTGGAAGAAGGCCTTATACCCAAAAGCTTGGCCTTGAAAAAATAGGAATAAAAATATCTCCAAAAGGATGCATTGAAACCGATGGAGTCTTCCGCAGCAATATCCCAAATGTTTTTGCTATTGGAGATGTTACTGAGGGTCCTATGCTGGCACACAAAGCATCTGAAGAAGGCGTTGCAGCTGTTGAAATTATGGCAGGCCATAAACCTCAAATTAACTACATGGCTATTCCTAATGTTGTTTATACCTATCCAGAAATGGCATCGGTGGGATTAACAGAAGAAGAAGCTAAAAAACATCACCTTATACCAAAAACGGGTAGCTTTCCCTTTAAAGTCAATTCAAGGGCAAAATGCACAGGAGAAGTAGAAGGGTTTGTAAAAATTGTTGCCGAGGAAAAAAGCGAAAGGATCATAGGAGTGCACATTATAGGAGCGCATGCCTCTGAGTTAATTGCGGAAGCAACTGTTGTTATACAAAAAAATTTATGTATAAAAGATCTGATTAATACTCCTCACGCTCATCCTACTTTATCAGAAGCAATAAGAGAAGCTGCTTTAGATGTAGAAAAGCGAGCGCTTCATAAATAAAAACCAAGCGCTCATCTTTTAATCATTAATAACTTTGCGACTTGCCGCAACCACACGATGTTTTTGCATTAGGGTTGCTAATTTTAAATCCAGCACCGTTCAAGCCTTCTGTATAATCGATTTCAGATCCGATTAGACGATCTACAATGGTTTTTTTTACATGAATTTGCACACCATGAGATGTAAATATTTGATCATCCTCTTCTGCTGTTTGAGAATAGTCTAAAACATACTCAAATCCATTACATCCCGCTGCACGATCTGCAAAACGTAAGCCCCAGTTATCTTTGCCCTCTTCTTTTAAAATCTGGAAAAACTTCTCAGCGGCACGTTTGGTAAGTGTGATTGTTGTAGGGTCGAGTTTTTCTGCTAAAACGCTATTTAACCTCTCGACTAATTGTTCAATCTGTTCTTCCACAAAACCATGACCTAGCATTCCACCTTCAAGGGTTTCCCATGTAGCAGCACCACATCCAACACAATGCAAACCAATATTGGTCATTTCTTGGGCTAGCTTTTGGCTTTTATGAGGAAAAGAGGATAGAATTTCTTCAATCGTCATTTCTTTTACAATCTTTTTTTCTTGAAACATACATACACTTTTTTAATGTTTAATCTTTACAGAGCCACTTATTATCTTACACTGACAAGCCAGGCGCTCGCAATGTAATTCTCCTAAAAAATCTTGTTCTTCTTGAGTAAACTCTGATAAATTTTCCATACCTTCAGTTACTTCAATCACACAAGTTCCGCATACGCCTTCGGTACAAGCAAAAGGAACCCCTGCATCCTCACATGCTTCTTGAATAGATGAACCATCTTCAAGAATTTTTTCCTCTTTTGTGTTTTCGAAAAGTAATTTAGCCATTTTTTCCTTTCCTTGTAAGACAAGAAATATAGCACAAGATACAAAAGCTTGTAAAGAAATTAAGGGAAGAGAACTCTTCCCTTAAATGAAATAAATAAAAAAGCTTTAATGTAAAGAACTCTCGTCTGGATATTCTACTAAAAGCTCTTCCATAGCAAACTTTAAGGTGCTTATTCCTTCTAGAAATCCGCAACGTATAAGCATCTCATTAATTTGAGTATACTCTGTTTCGAGCTGATCAACCTGACTTTCTAATCTTGCCAATCGAGCTCTGAGTTGATGATCTGTCTTGTCCATTTTGTATTACCCCTTCCTTCTAAGGAAGATTAAATGTTTTTTAAAATTTTTTTATATTTTATAGACAATTCAAACATTAACAAGAAATTAGACATCTGACTTTATTATACATAATAATAATAAAACACACTATTAAAAAATTTTCTTTAGATGTGGATTATTAACATTGTATTAATAATTAACTCAAATTATTATCATAATACATAAAAAATAGATACTTAGTCTGTCTGGGATTAAGAGAACATTATTTCTTGAAATAATTTAATCATTTTCATAAACTCTATGATAAAATGTATACCGCACAGTAGAGTCCATGCAAATACGCTGATTGAAACTCTAAAAAAAATTCTACGATCTCCCATAAAATATTTCCTTCTTTTTACACTTACTACTGCAATGGTGCTTTTTTTCTTCCACAGATCTAAACCTGTGAGAACGGTACAAGTTCTTCGATTAAATATGAAAGCAGATCCTAAATCAATACTTTATTTATAACCTTTACCTTAAAAGATACTATCTAGTCCAATGGCACTCCAGTCACCGCTTATGATTTTGAACAATCTTGGAAAGATATTCTTGATCCCCATTTTCCCTCTCTAAGGTCACAAATGTTTTCTCCTATAAAAAATGCAGATGCCGCAAAAAAAGGACTTATTTCTCTTGATGAAGTAGGAATCAAAGCAATAGACACAAAAACCCTAGTGATTAGTTTAGAAAGACCCATTCCTTATTTTTTTAAACTCCTTTCTTTTTGTGGTTTTTCTCCTGTAAATATTAAAAATGATCGGGAAAATTCTAGTTGGTCCTACAAAGCAGGGCCTACTTTCTTATGCAATGGTCCTTAGATATTAGAAAAATGGGAACCTGGAAATCAGCTCGTTGCTGCATACAATCCCAATTATCGGGAAACAGAAGACCTTCATCCGGAAAAAATTGTTTTCAATATAGTAGAAAATGATGCAGTAACGCTGGAAATGTTCGAAAAAGGTTTGGTGGATATCATTGGATGATGCTTTGACAGATATACCGATAGACTCTATTCCTACTTTAGAAAAAAAATGGACAATTTCTTGCGAGCCAAACAACAGAATCCATTAATCTAGCTTATCAGGCGGCTTGTTCAGCAACAAATCTTGTATTACCCTGTTTGAAAGAACATAGCTGCCCTTCTTTTTTTCAAGACAATGATGAAACTCAAGCCCGTATTTTATTAGAAGAAGGGTTAACCGAATTAGGGATCACTAGAAAGGTATTTGATTCTGTGACTCTCTATTATAGCAACTATCCAGATGAGAGAAGCACGTTAGTGCAAGTGATCCAACAACAATGGTTAAAAACTTTAAGGATTTTGATTAAACTTGAGTGTTTAGACTTTAAAATCCTGCTGGATAAGCTATTTAATAAAGATTACTTCTTGTCTTTTTTATGTAGGCAAGCAATTCATCCTGATCCAATGAGCATTCTTGAGAAGTATAAATATAAAGAACATGCTATGAATTTCTCAAATTGGGAACACCCTAAATTTATTCAATTTAGTATACCTGTCTGGTGGGGAGATCGGATATTATTACCTATGTCTTCTAAAGCTTGTAAAGTACAAAAAAAAATAAAAACTCTTTCCTCTAATTAATCATTTTTTACAATAAAGACAGCCGGAAGTTTATCAAATAAGGGTTGTTCTTTTTTCCATTGGGCAATGCTCTTTGTTTTCACCCACTCATGATCAGAAGTAAGCCCACAAGCAATGGACAACCAACTTTGATTGGAAAGTGTTGTACAGATTTGCTTAAAGAGCTTTTGATTACGATAAGGGGTTTCAATAAACAGATGGGTATATTCTTTTTGAGGGTTGGTAGTCATTTGCTTTAACTTTTCCACAAGCAACTTCTCTT
>PSRO01000045.1 GCA_003176115.1 Chlamydiota bacterium
AGCAATACCGTCATTGCTGAAGTTCTTTCCGGATTCACCTTTCATATCGTGATCTGAATTCATTGTACTGATGGTTGTGTTCTGTTTCAGAAAAAATTGGTTTTAAAGTTATAAACAGAAAAATACTAAATCATCTTAGTTTTTTGGTGAAGGATGAACCTATCATTAACAAATTTATTTTGCAAAAAAAAACAAAATAGCTTATGTAGTATTTTTTTTTGTATATAAAAAAGTAAAAAATTTAAAAGCTTTGTTCATAATCTCTAATGATTATTTCAGCCGCTATTTCTACGGAAACTTTGTTAAGGTTCAACCAGCGAAATAAGGGCTCTTTACGAAACCAAGTAAATTGTCTTTTAGCATATCTTCTTGAAGCTTGTTTAAAAAGTGTAATAAATTGTTGCCAATCTTCTTGTGTTTTAGATGATTGTAAATAGCTTAAACATTGACGATAACCAATTGCTTGGGAAGCGGTTTGGTTTTTGCTTAATCCTTGCAATTCTAGCTGCTTTACCTCTTCAATAAACCCCTTTTCTAGCATTTTATCGCATCTTTTTTCAATTTTAGGATATAAAACCTCTTTTGGCATGTATAAAAACCAACAGCGAAAATCATATATCTCTGATAATTCTGAAATAACCGGAAGCAGGGCTGATACCTTATTTCTAGTCAAAGAAATAATCTCTAAAGCACGCACAATTTTTTGTCTATCTTTCGATGTAACAGTCATCGCATAATCTGGATCCAATGTTTTTAAACGTTCGTAAAGCGCTTCTGTACCTAGCGTATCCATCTCTATTTCTATTTTTGCGCGCAAGTCCAGTTGAGACGCAGGTCCGCTAGGAGGGCCATAGATCAAAGAATGGATATAGAAACCGGTTCCACCAACTACAACAGGAACAGCTCCTCGATCTAAGATCTCTTTAATCGCTAAATTTGCTTCCCTATAAAATTCTACTACATTAAATGTTTCATCTAAACATCGACTATCAATCAAATGGTGAACAACTTCGCTCCTCTCTTCTAAGCTAGCCTTAGCGGTACCAATATCCATTCCTCGATAAACCTGCATAGAATCAGCTGAAATAATCTCGCCACCAATTGCTTTAGCAATGAATAAAGATAACGCGGTTTTACCCACTCCTGTAGGCCCTGCAATGATGATTACTTTTTTCTTTTGAGACCTCGGAATCAATTTATGAGTTTGCTCTAAAGGGAACTGCGTTAATAGAAGCTGGAGTTCTTTATCTTCACAAATACCTGCAGTACCCACATCTACTCTCTTTGTAACTCATATTGTGATTCCTTTAAGTTAACATACCTCTTTTTTTGGAAGCATGCAAAAGAACTCTCTTGCATTCTAAAGTCAAATCAAAGCACCTCTACTCGCACGCGACAATTAAAACGCGCACCAATAGCACCAACAATGATTCTTAAAGAACGAATCGTACGTCCTTGTCTACCTACTACTTTAGCTACATCATTAGCAGAAACTCTAACTTCAACAGTTGTTTCTTTCTGATTATCAATTACTTGAACATTTACCTCTTCAGGAGAGTCAACTATGTTTTTAATAATATAAGCAATAAATTCTTTCATAATTTTAAATTATCCTAATGGTACTATTTGAAAAAATCTGGTTAAACACATTCTTAGCTAACATATTAATTGAGCTTCAATAAGATATCACTAAAAAATAAAAGAGAAATATCTCTTAAAAAGAGATAAAAAAAATTTGAAATCTTGCCAAGAGGACCCATTAAAGGGTATAGCTCAAATTACACCTTCTTGCGTCTTGAATCAGAAGACGAACCAAAACAGCGCTAGCTGTAATCGTTCTGAGATTTAAGACGCACTTTGTACAAAAGCTAATTTGGATAAGCGTAGATCGATCACTTTCTCCCTTAATCGTAAAAAAGGCTGATTTACCTGTAAGATTGCACTTTTTTTTTCTTGCTCGATTAATTCCTCTTTTAAATTCAAATAATTCATAAGCTGTTCTTTATAATTCTTTGCACCTAAACGAAGAAGATGAGGAAAAACAATTTGTTGTTCTAGTCCATTTTTCCATTGTACAATGACATTATCTACTGTTAGAACAATCTCTCTTTTACCACAACTAGAGGCAAATGCATGAGAAAGATCAATACGCACTACATGGGATAACCCTATTTCATGAATCAATTGAAGCAAAGAAAAAGCCAGATTTACATAAGCACCTGTCATGGCTTCTTTCCATCTTACAACAGGCTTATCAGGATCCGTAGATCTTTTGCCAAAAGCAGACAGTCCAAAGTAGATATACGGCAGATTTTTAGGAGAAAGAAAAGGGTAAAAAGGAAAAGGATAGCCTGATTTGTCCATTACCACATTTTCGTAGTCCTCAATCCATGCAACTGGTTGACGAATCGTATAATCGATGTAAAGAGCAGCAGGTTTTAATACCTTTACATCTGCCTGAGCAATTAAAGGAGAAGAGAGCAAGCTCTGTTTAGCTACCTCTTCATTGAAAAAGACCACACTGGTTGGAACATCTCGAGAAATCTGCAAAATTTCTGCTAGATATTCTGTTTTTAAAGCTTCTTTTTGTGGACCTGTTTGGATAATAGAGTGGATTTGATTATCATAGCTAAAAGCTTTCTGGTATTTTTTCTTCAAATGCTGCTTTAAATAAGCAAAAGAACCTCCTGTGCATAAAAGAGTAGAAACAATAATCCAACCAATCGCATAAGAAAGAGGCAGTCGTGTAGAGAGTTTGAATCGAGATATCATCTAAAGATTTTCCATAACATCATGAGATACATTACTAATATCCCCAGCTCCCATAGTTATTAGGCAGTCTCCTGTTTGCAGGATTTTTACAAGCTGACAAGATAATTGATTGCGAGAGAAATAATAGGTAGGACACCTCGTTTCTCTATGAATTTCCTGTAATAAAAGCCCTTCGTCAATCTCCTTAATAGGCGCTTCTCCAGCCGCATAAATATCTGTAATAACCACTATATCGGCAGTATCAAAAGCAGTCCCAAATTCGCTTAAGCACGCCAAGGTACGCGAATAACGATGTGGCTGAAAAGCCAAGACAATCCTTGCAGATCCCACTGCATTTTTTATAGCTCTCAAAGTGGTAAGGATTTCCGTAGGGTGATGAGCATAATCATCATAAAAAATGATCCCTTTTACGGCTCCTTTATACTCTAAACGCCGCTTTATCCCCTTAAAGCTTATAAAGGAGCTACGGATTTTTTCTTCTGCTATCCCTAATTTAAGACAAAGACCAAATACTGCAGATGCATTGAGTATATTATGCTTGCCTATTATGGGTATTTCTATCTCTGTATAACGTGCATTTTCAAAGCAAACAGTAAATATATTTTTCCATTTATCCTGACGATGGCTCTCTATAAATAGCGCATTTTTTTTATCAAACCCATAACTATACCCTTTAGCTACCATCTCTGATAACCATAAATTGTCCCCATGCCAAAAAAAATGTTCTAAGGAGATAATAGAGTCAATAAACCGTTTGAATCCCCCAATCAATCCATTCATGGTCTGCCAGTAATCAAGATGATCATCATCGATATTTGTGATAATTGCCCCAAAAGGGGTGTATTTAAAAAAAGATCCATCGCTCTCATCTGCTTCCGCGACAAAATAATGCCCTTTTCCACAGGCTGCATTATGATTTGAGCCACAAATAAATCCCCCTATTGCAAAACTTGGCTGCATCTCTTTTTCAAGCAAAACATGAGTCAGAAGAGAAGAGCTTGTTGTCTTCCCATGGGTTCCTGATACTAATAGAGCTTTTTGAGGTTGCATAAATAAGGCAAGCAGATCAGATCTATGCAAAATACTAAGCTTATGCGCTTTTGCAAACATAAGTTCTGGATTATCGGGGGAAATAGCGCTGCTGTAAATAACAATGGCATCTAAAGGAATCTGTTCTTTTTTATGCCCAATAAAGATCTTAGCCCCTTTTTCTTGTAATCCATTTGTAATACAAGAATGCACGATATCGCTTCCGCTAACCCTTGCCCCTTTTTCTAGAGCAATGAATGCCAAACCACTCATTCCAATACCACCAACACCAATGAAATAATAGTGTTTGTTATACATGTAGAGTCTCTATAATGAGATCGCTCATTTCTTTTTTTTCACTTTTAAGATTTTGCAGAGAAGCACGCATTTGCTTTCCTACTTCTGGGTTTTGATAAAACGTATCTAAAAACTCTATGATTAACCTTTGCATATTGATTCCTTCTTCAATTACATAAGCTGCAGATACACGCTGCAGAAACAGAGCATTTTCTTTTTGATGTTGCTCTGTCGCATAAGGATAAGGAATAAGTATTGCAGGCATTCGATAGTGAATAATTTCAGCTATTGTAGCAGCGCCTGATCTACAAAGAGCTAAATCCGCAGCATAAAAGACCCGGCTCATATCCTGTTCAAAGGTTTTAATAAATGCAGGGATATTATGTCTTTGACAGAATTGCTCTACTTCAACAGATGTTGATTTACCAGCTAAATGTATGATCTGAAAAGGAATTTCTTTAGCAAGTAATTGTTCACAAAGACTTAAGACTGAACGATTAATAGAAGATGCTCCTTGAGAACCTCCAAAAACCAATAGAGTAAAACGATTAGGGGCTAATTGCAGTTGCTCTCTTGCCTTTGCCTGCGATAAGTTAAGCCTTTTTGCTCTTAAAGGCCAAGTCACTTCTATCAGATTACCCTTGATTTTCTTTGCAAGAGGTAGATGAATTGCAGTATGAATAGCAAAAGAGGAAAAAAACCTGGTTACCTTTCCAGCTACTGTATTCGATTCAAATAGCATGAAAGGTTTTTTTTGCAGTTTTGCTGCACATAAAATAGGAAAGGCATGAAAACTGCCAAAGCCGACGATAAGATCTGGTTTAAAGCTTTTAAGAAAAAAACAGCTTCTGACAACTGCTTTTAGCAAAGCATATAGCGCCCTTAAACGCCTGGTTAATCCTTTCTGAAAAGGTGTTTTGGCCAAAATTTCATGAAACTGAAAACTCTCTCTGTCAAAATATACATTTTCTTTTAGCCCAGATCCAACAAAGAGAACTTCTATGTCTTTTCCTTGCAGCTTTTTAGCAATCTCTTGCGCAGGCAAGAGGTGTCCACCTGTTCCTCCTGCAGCGATTATCACTTTTTTTTTAATCATCGTTTTTTAATTGTTGTTTAGCTTCTTCCGCTACTTTAACAATAACGGTTAGTGCGAGCATATTTGCGATTAAAGAAGATCCTCCTTGGCTAAAAAAAGGAAGGTTTGTACCCTTACTAGGTAGTAATCCTGAAACTATGCCTAAGTTCAAAAAAGCTTGAAAACAAATCAGAAAGGTAAAACTTGCCACAAGATAAAATCCACCTATTTCTTTGACTTGCAACGCAATTGCAAAACCACAAAATGCTACCATAGTATACAGAAAAATAAGAATACTCATCCCGATAAAACCACATTCTTCTGCAAAAATGGCTGCAATATAATCACATCTAGCCTCTGGAAGATACTCTAGCTTTTGTAAACTCTCCCCTATCCCTCTGCCAAATAATCTACCAGAACCCGCTGCAATCCTTGCTTGATAAGGCTGATGCCCCTTGCCTTTCAGATCATATTCTGGATGCAAATAAATCTTTAATCGATCTGAAACGTGGGGCATTTGTGAAGCAAATACAGCGCCTATACAACAAATAATGCCTAAAGGTAACGCCCAGTACACCCACTTGATCTGACTTAAGATGAATAAAACAATTAAAGCAGAGAGAATAATGGCCACTGTCCCATTATCGGGCTCAATCAGGATTAGGCCTAAAGGGACACAAATCATACCTAGCAAGCGTAAAAACTGCATCCAATCCAAAGAGTTTTTTTGTTTAGTAACCGCATAGATATAATACAAAGGGATTACATACTTGACAAATTCTGAAGGCTGTAAAGAATTTCCAAATAGACTAATCCAACGACGAGCTCCATTGAGTTTAGGTCCAAATACCAAAACCAGGACTAACCCTAAAACCCCTAAAAAAAGTAGAAATGGGCTCAATGACAAAAGAGATCGATACCCCACAGACCAAATAGCAATCACGCCTATTGCACTTACAGCTGCATATAAAAGCTGTTTAATCAATGCATAATAAAGACTGCGGTCTGAAAAACGATCCAGAAGTTGTGCAGAAGATGTATTAAAGACCATGACAAGACCTAATACAAAAAGCATGGAAATAGAGCTGAGCATGATAAAGACATAACGATTCATGAAATCGATCCTTGAAAACAAAAAAGCTTTTTAACGAATACGCAACTTATCGCCAGGTCGTAGTTTTCGAGCTTTTTCTTCACTCATTTCATTTAGATGCAAAAGATTTTCTAGCTTAATGTTATTTTTCTTTGCAATGGTCGAAGGATTATCTCCTTCTTTTACAATATAGTACGTCGTTTCTAAAACAGGACTTGGGTTAAGATTATTATTAGAAGGAATTTTCAGCACCTGACCAATACGCAAATGAGATGTTTGCAATCCATTTAGTTGCATAATTTCATGAACCGTGGTGTAATATTGGCGGGCAATCTTTTCCAACATGTCCCCTTTTTTTATCGTAACCTCTGCATATCCGCTCAATTTTTCCGTGTTATTTTCCAAAATGGGAACTTGAGGTCTGGGCTCCTCTGCAACAATAGGATTTTGTATGACTATGGGTTGTTCTACATAAGAACGTTGCTTAATAAATTGCTCTAAAGCGTGATCTACAGCATCTCCTTTTTGAAAGATTGCTTCTTTTTTAGGAGAAACATCTACAATGGTCTTTAATGGCTCTATTGACTGATAGCGTACATCATGCATAGGCGGCTTTAAAGCGCTGGCAAATAAAATAATTAGTAAACCTGCATTAACCAATACAGCAATAATAATGGTATCTTTACGACTCATAACTCTTTCCATCCCTTAATAAGCGCACTTGATACTGAAATTCTTTTCCTCTATGAGCATAGTCACAAAACATATCAAAACTTGCACATCCTGGCGAAAGTAAGACGCTCTCTTTTTCCTTGGCAAGCTTTTTTGCCATAACTACCGCTGCTTGCATAGAGTCAACGCATACAACGGGAATAAAAGGGTGCAGTTCTTGTTCTATTTTTTTTGCTGCTAAGCCAATTGCTAGTATTTGTCTTACTTTCCCTGAAAAAGGTCTTCTCCAGGCTGTATATGAGCTTCTCTTATCAATTCCCCCAGCAATCAAGATCACTTTTCCTTTCATTGCGCGTACAGCACAAATAACCGCATCTATATTTGTGCCTTTACTGTCATCATAGTAATCAACTCCATCAATAGAAGCTATACATTCTAGTCGATGTGGAGGTCTACAAAATGTGGCTAAAGCTTTCGTAAATTGTGTATGGGAAATACCAAAGGGTTTACAAAGAGCCCAAGCTGCTAATGTGTTTTCCCTTTCATGCTCTGCACATTCTCTATATAGCAGCGATGAAAAATATTCAAGATCTTTTTGATAAAAATCTAATGTTTGGTATTCTTTCTTTCCCAAAAGAAAGCCAAATTGTTCTACCACTTTCTCATGTATAAATAAAGAGCCCTTCTCTTTTATACAATTTTGTAGGCGTAATTTTGCTCTAGCATAAGCTTGCATATCAGGATAACGATCTAAATGATCTGGTGTGATATTAAGAATAGCCGCCTGATCAAACACAGGAGAGTCTAAAGTTTCCAATTGAAAAGAGCTCAATTCAACCACAAGAACCTCTGCTTTTTTAGAGGCAAGTACATAAGAACAAAGAGGCACGCCAATATTTCCCACTGCTTTTGCACAAATTCCACTGGTATTTAGAATATGCTCTACCAATAGAGTTACCGTGGTTTTACCATTGGTTCCTGTCACCGCTATTAAAGGCTCTGAAATAAAAGGTAAAGCTAATTCCATCTCTGTAATAATAGAAATACCTCTATCTTTAGCAGTTGTACAGATTATATGTTTAGGATCAACTCCCGGTGAAATAATGCATTGATCTATTTCTTTCCAACAAATAGCTCCAAAATCGGAAATGCACTTTAAATCAAGCTCTTCTAAACGAAGAGCTTCTTCGAGATCCTCTAAACAATCATCAAAAGCATATATGTTTTTTTTATGCGATAGAAGTAACTTAGCAGCAGCTCTTCCGCTTTTTCCCAGACCTAAGATCAGAGTACTTTTCATGAAAACCCTCTAAGCAGCAAAAGCTTAAAGCTTTTGCTGCTTCCTACTAAAACTACAAGATTTGTTATTTAAAAACTATCAGATCCAAGGAGATTCTATAATTTTACCCATTGGATGATTTTTATGGTGGATACGCCTCCTTCTTTCTAAAAACAAGGTAAAAGTGATCTATTCAGTCATTTGACAGGCAAAATTTTTCATATAATGACTTTGCCATTACTTTTTCATTTTTAGAAAAATTCTCGGTTTTTCCATAAAGCTGATGGATGAGAAAAGGACCCTTTATGCTTTCTGGAGCCTCTTTTTCTTGTATAAGGCGATGTAAATGAGCATATATTGCCTGTGTTAGAGAGATAGCGTCTCCTTTTTTATAGGGTGCGACTTCTCCTAAAAGCGCTATAGCTTTACGGTACTCTTTAACTGCATGTTTATTGTTTAGCAGTAAACATATTGTAACTAAATAGAGTTGGACTATTTTTTTTTCTTGATGACCTAACTCTGATTGTAAAGCTCCTTTGAAGCTTTTTTTTGCTTTTTTATAAGATGCATTCTGAAAAAATTTTTCCGCTTGTTCTAGTTTTCTACAAGCATATAACGAAGAACTGCGCTCTAAGCTAAAATCCCCCTGCCCATCTGCAAAACGTCTTGCTTGTTCTAAAGCGCTTAGAAACTCCGGTATAACCTTTGCACTTCTCTTTCCCATTCTTCCTAAAGTTTTGCTCGAGCTCTCTCTCATGAATCCCATATTATTAAAAAATGCACCTCCAGGGTTTGGAGTGGATGTATTTTTAAAATCTCTCCCTAAAGTAGGGAATCCCTTAAAAATAATAGGTTCCATCTTAGTTGATACATCGTTTAGGGTGAATGTATTTTTAGACCCCCTCCTTAAAGTAAGAAACCTCATGTTAAATCCCTGTGAAATGTTTGTAGCCATGTATACTCCTAATATTTGTTTTTACATTTTAAATAAATAAACGATTAATTATAACAAAAAAAATTATATTTAACAACCCATTCAATTTTAATTAATAAATTAAATAATTTGTCATAATAGAATAATATAGTAATTTAAATTTGCTTTTTCTGTATTAATCTGTATAATATAAAAGATGACATACTCACATGATTTAAGAATCAACGCTCTAGACTATGCAGAAAAGTGCAGCTCTAACCTGACAGCAAGTCAGAGCAGAAAATTTAAACCACTATATTATTTATACATGTTTTTAGGGGTTGCATCGGAAGAACTCTCTATATTACATAGAATCAGTGATGCCTATCGGAACAATTGATTAGAATTGCTTTGGTTTATTTTAAAGCATTCTTACTGAAATTTCAAGGAAGCTAATCCCAATAATGCTAAAATCAAACCAATAATCCAAAAGCGAATAACCACCTTTGTTTCAGGCCAGCCTTTGTATTCAAAATGGTGATGAAGAGGTGTGCATAAAAAAATACGCTTGCGATTGCGTAATTTGTAACTTCCTACTTGTAAAATCACAGAGAGGGTTTCTGCAACAAATATTCCCCCAACTAAGGCTAAAAGAAGCTCTCTTCGTAATAAAACAGCACAAAAGCCAATGATCCCTCCTAAAGATAATGAGCCGATATCCCCCATAAACACTTGAGCTGGAAATCCATTATACCATAAAAAGCCCAGAGTTGCGCCAATAACAGCAAATAAATAGACGGCTATTTCTCCGCTTTGTTCGATATATAAAATATTTAAGTAACGGGCCATTTCCTTATTATTTGATAAAAAAGCAATGATCCCCAATACAACCGCCACCATAATCAGGCAGCCTGAAGCTAAACCATCTAATCCATCTGTTAAATTCACTGCATTAGAAGAGCCGGTAATCACAAATACACTTAAGAAAATTCCCAGCAATAAGCTTAAGCCAGTTAGCTTAAATAGAGGCTTTTTGATAAAAGGAACAAAATAATAGCCCATATATTGCTGTGCATTTAATACTTTCCATTCTCCTTCTGTTTTGCTTTTTTTTACCCATTCTTTAGCAACAGGTGGATGCACGAGACTTTCTTGTGTAAATTGAGGAATATATAAATAGCTACAAATCCCCAAAGTGATAAGTAGCTGCATGAGAAATTTGGTACGCGCCTTCATCCCTTTGGAGTTTTTTAACTTCATTTTTAAATAATCATCGATTCCGCCTATAACTGCTAAACAAAGAGTAAGTAAGCATAACATAAGGGTAAAGCTACTTTTCCAATCCATCCACAAAATAAGAGAAATCAGCGCTGAAAATAGAAGGAAAATACCTCCCATGGTTGGAGTATCTTTTTTTTTCTGATGAAGCTCTGCTAAAAGAGGACAATCCTCTACACGAATCGACCGGCCTGTTTTTAGAGCATAGAGCCTCCTGATACAGTAAGGACCTATCCAAATGGCGCATAGTAAAGAAGTCAATGCTGCTAGCATCATCCGAGTAGATGAGTAGGTGAAAACCGAATGTAATGGAATTCCTAAACTACGTAAATATTGATACATTAGAAGAATCACGGATGCACTCTTTAGTTGTTCTTTAAGAAATATTATCTTAAGCTAGAAGAGGAAAACATCGCAATCCTAATCCAAAATGCGCCATAATTGATGAGAATTCGCGCCTTTAATCAGAACAACATCTCCTTGTTCTGCAAAAGCATATACGGCTTCATATAAGTCTTGAAAACTATGATAAAGGTAAGCTTTGCGCTTATTCTTAATAAATAATTCTACCATTAAGGCGCAATCTTCTCCTAAACAAAGGAATATATCTGCTACCTCTAAAGCGTATTTAGCAACTTCTAAGTGACATATTGCTGTAAAGTTCCCGAGTTCTTTCATGTCTCCTATTACAGCAATGGTCTTTCCCTTAGGTTTGGGCAAAGACTTAAAAGCCGCTCTCATGGAAGACAAGCTGGCATTATAAGAGTCGTCAACAAATACAATCCCCTCTTTTTCTATGATGGTGAATCGATGAGAAATAGTTTTAAGCTGCTTGGTTTGTTCAATAATCTTTTCCCAGCAAATGCCAAATTCTCTAGCAATTAAAGCAGCCCCACAAAAATTTTCCCATAAATGCTCAGCCTGAAAAGGCAGGGAAAAAAAAGAAGAACATCCAGATTTTTCTATCAAATAAAATTTTTCCTGATGAGCTTGTAAACAGAGATCTAATCCTTCTGATAAACCGTAATTTTTTTTTGAAATTAAGTTATTTTTAATAGCGAGAAAATTTCCTACATTAGGTCCTAATATAGCAAGACGCGTTTTGTTAGATGATAAAATTTCAGCCTTTGCTTGCGCAATGGATTCCAACCCTTCTGGAAAATAAGCACTATGAGCTAAACCTATATTGGTAATTACAGCGATCTCTGGAGGAGCAATAGATGTAAGTTTAGCAATCTGCCCTTTTTGATTCATCCCCATTTCTACGACAAAGATATCAGCTTCCCTATCTGCATTTAATAAAGCCAGGGGTACTCCTATTCGAGAATTGGCATTGCCAGGGGTTTTTGCAACTCTAAATTGTGCTGATAAAAGCACTGCAATAAACTCTTTAATAGTTGTTTTCCCCACAGACCCAGTAACTGCAATAACACGCGTATTTCTCTTTGAAAATACAACCTGTGCCAAAAGATGTAGTGCGTCCATCACATCTTCTACAGTCAATAGAGATAAACCATAGCCAGGTCCTCTATATTGCTTGGATATAACAGCTGCTACTGCACCTTTTTTTGCCACTTCTGCCAAAAAAGCATGCCCGTCCACTCTATCTCCAGGTAGGGCAAAAAACAGATCGCTCGGTTGAATTAATCTGCTATCTTGACGAAACCCCCGTATGGGAGCCATATTAGAGGAATATATGCCTAAATAAGCTGCAATTTCTTTACAAGTATACATTTGTATGAAAGAGTAACTAAATGAAGATTTTAATCACTAAAAAAACTTGCCTCCTGCTGTCTTATGCTAAAATTTCGATTGACCCTTTTATACGTAATACAGCATAATTTTTGGCAATTCCAAGGTGGTATAGCCAAGTGGCTTAAGGCGGGAGCCTGCAAAGCTCTTATTCCCCAGTTCGAATCTGGGTACCACCTTTTATCTTTATTAAAAAGCCATGTTATATGTAGTTTCCACTCCTATTGGTAATTTAAAAGATTTTTCCTTTCGCGCACTTGATGTACTTAAAGAATGTGACTATATTTTATGTGAGGACACCCGCCATAGTCAAATTCTGCTAAATCATTACTCGATCAAAAAACCTCTGAAAAGTTTCCATCGTTTTAATGAAAGAATGCGTTTAAGAACTATTTTAGAAGATTTAGAACAGGGGAAAAATATAGCACTCATTTCCGATGCGGGAACTCCTGCAGTCTCAGATCCTGGCCTGCAACTTATCTCTGAATGCCATCAAAAAAAAATTCCCATGACGACAATCCCAGGGGCTTGTGCTTTAATTGTTGCGCTTTTGTTATCTGGCTTTTCCTCTACTGTTTTTCAGTTTCTAGGATTTGTTCCTAAAAAAGAAAAAGAAAGATCTCTCATTCTCAAGACAGCATTAGAATATAGAGGAACTAGTATCTTCTACGAGACTCCTCATCAAATACAAAAAACCTTATTTCATTTACAAAAATTAGATCCTACAAGATTTCTTTGCATTGTAAGAGAAGCGACTAAGTTGCATGAAGAGAGTTTGTTTGGAGAAGCTAGCATTTTACTCGATCATTTTCAAACACATGCCCCTCGTGGAGAAATCGTCTTATTAATTTCAGGAAACCCACAAGAATGTCATTTAACAGGTAATGTCATTTCGCATGTTAACATACTGCAGCAAGAACTAAACCTCAGTCGCTCTGAGGCCATTAAAATAGCAGCCAAACTGCACCAAGCTCCTAAAAGAGAAATCTACAAAGAAGACCTTAGCTTTTAGCAGACAACTCATTGCGAAATAAGCCTTCTCTTCTTATGCTTCCCTTATCAGAAATAATCATTAAAAGATACGACTTTTGCATATCTAGGTTCTGCGAAAAAAGTTATTGTGAACAAAGATAAAACAATGATCATCACAGATGAAAACAGAAATGAAGAGATAAAAATACGTGTCAAGCAGATTGAGTGAGAAACTGCAGAAGCTACTTCTTGTAACAAGGAAAAATTAGAAGAGCGTAAAGCTAAGTTGACAAGCGGCGCTGCGATCATTCGTGTAGGAGGTGCTATTGAAGCAGAAGTCAAACAAAAACAACAAATATTTAAAGACTGCCCTAGACAGAACTTGAATGGACAGGCAGCACTTCCTTGACAGTGTCAATTTCATGCAATGTATCTAACATTTTCATCCGTTGGTTTGCGGATGCCTTGCTTTTGTTCGGCTATGTTCAATATCTTCTATACTCGTTTATTTTTAAATTAAGAATTAACAAGTGAAAGTACCGCATATAAGATCATAAGATGGGTAGAAGACACCTTGGTTAAACACCCGC
>PSRO01000019.1 GCA_003176115.1 Chlamydiota bacterium
CCGAAACAATCCGTACTATGAAAAATTCACAGAATTTACAGAGGCAATTTTCCTATTTTTTGAAAATATTTCTCGGCATAAAGAAGAGTTAAAAAGCCTTCTTTCTAAAAAATTTCATATTGTACATTCTTAATTTAAAAATTAATGGGTATATCATTACAGATGTTCAAGCTCAGAAAAAGGAAGTAGACCTACTTAATAAACACTTTTGATTCTTCCCTATTGGAAATGATTGGAAATTCCATAACAAAAGAAAAAGAGTCATGGTGCTCTTTGATGTAAAGCTGTTTTACAGAGTTTATCAGCAATCTATTTCAGATTTTTAAAACTTAAGAACAAAGCCTTCTTATTTAAAGTGCAACTGTATGTGGAATATTATGGAAACACCCCCAAAACAAATACCAGAAACATTTTCGGTAGAGCAGGCATATGTTATAGGGATGCTGTTTTTTCTTAATCTTTGGTCTTTGGTAGAACCAAGAGTAATAGAAGAGGAGCAGAAGCTAGGAACTTACTCTCTTTTCTTTATAGAGGTTTGCTCTGGTGATGAGTGCTATGCTGAATGGAATGAAGCAATACACCGCGTACTGCATATTCCAAAAGAAGGACAGAGACTTGTACAGCTTTCCTTATCTGAAATTTTCTTATGTGCTTTAGAATTTTGTAAGCTTCATAATGAACGCTATGAATCTAGAATTGCGTATGCAGTCCATTTGTTAGAGTCTATGCAAAAAGACCCTGAAAATTATAAAAAAGAATGGGCGGTTTGGCAAGATGTTGTGGAGCAAACAGTGAATAAATACATGAACAGCAACGAATTTGATTGGTCAGATGAACTTCCCACGTGGCCAAATCAGAAAACCGATACCTCTATAGGAGATAACTCATGACATCTTCCATCTCCTTTTCTAGATTATCAAATTCAATAAATTCTCCTTTTTTCTATTTCTTACGCATAGCAAGTTTCTTAAAGAGCATTTTAATTTTGCATTAACAAAGTAAAAAAACAATTTGACTTTTTGTGTTTCGATATGTCATCTTTTCATCTCTTGATTCACTTGAGAGTAGAGCTCAATAAGACAACTGTATGCGGAGTATTGATATGGAAACCTTAAAACAAATACCAGAAACATTTTCTGTAGGACAGGCATTTGAGCTTAATATATCTTTCTCCTTGATATTTGGTCTTTAGTAGGGCCTAAAGTAGCAGGAGAAGAGCAAAAGTCAGGGCTTTACTCTTTTTTCTTTATAGATATTTGCTCTACTTATGACTGTTACGCTGAATGGAATGAAGCAATACGTCTTACGCTGCATGTTTCAAAAGAGGAGCAAAGAACATTGCAACTAACCTTATCTGAAATTTTCTCTTCCACCATAGAATTCTGCAAAATTTTTAATGAGCGCTGTAATTTCAAGATTACGTATACAGTCGATCTACTAGAATCGATGAGGAATAATCCTAAAAACCATGAAAGAGAATGGATGATTTGGCAAGAAAGAGTTGCGAAGGTTGCAGACGCCTTTATAAACAAGGAAAATTATTTTAATTGGTCAGCTACGCTTTCTCCATGGAGAATAGAATAAACCCATTTAATAGAGCAGAGAAAAACTCTTATGACATCTCCTATTTCTTTTCTTAGAGATTCACTTTGTCAAACAAGTACTTCATTTTCTTCCAACCAAAAATTATCACAGCGTGCTCAGAAGCTCATTTCTCTATTTAAAGAAATGCTTCCTATTTCCAATGGAACTATCGATTACCAAAACAATCATTCCAGATTATGGGTTCTAAAAAACGGAATACTCCTTGGTACAGTATCTCATTCTGATGGAAAGATCACATGTATTGTTCCTGATAAAATTATCAATTCTTGCACAGACAAGCCTATTTCTTTGAAAAATCTCAAAAAATTGCAAGAACTACAAATAGACTTAGCTCAATATTCCTGAACAAAAAAAATTGATTGTTTTTCCCTATTTAAAGGCAGCTGGGAAAGATGATCTAATAGCACAAGTAGCTACAAAATCTCTTAGTCCCAAACCTCCTGCTTCATGGGTTATTCCTGTATTTGCGGAGAAACCAGGGCAGCGTTTGCATATGTTTAGAAAAGATGATGGACATTTTTCTGAAGATACTCCAGAAAATAGAGTGTACATTCGCGCAGCTGTTTCTGATCCCTATAATAAGGAAGCTGTAAATAATTTTGGAGTAGAGCTGTATTCTAAGATCATGCCAGATGGGTATCGAGCTCGGGCATATGTTAAAAATGGGCTTATTACTAATGGAGGGCGTGATAAACCATGGAGAAAATGGATAGCTAACAATGATAAGAGAGCGGGGGGTCAAGAAACATCTGTACCCACGATAAATTCCTCTTCCAAGAACGAGTACAAGCCGACCATCTAACAGAGGTTTATAATAAATCGATAAGAAGCAATCCTTGGACGCCGCATCCTATGGAATCAAAAAGCGCTGCTCGAGATGTAGGAAAGATACATCATCAGGCTAGTATCATTATGAAAGACCAGGTCCAGAAGAAAGAAGATCTGCTTAACAAACGCCCCAATTCTTCCCTATGGGAAATGATTAAAAATCCCTCAACAAAAGAAAAAGAATCATGATGCTCTTTGATGTAAAGCTATTTTACAAAGTTATCAGCAATCTGTTCTTGGTTCTTCTAAGACCAAGACCAAATGTCCTCTTAATAAAAGTATAGCTGCATTCGGAATATTGATATGGAAACACCTCAGAAGCAAATACCAGAAACATTTTCTGTAGAACAAGCATATGTCATAGGTTTAGTAGAACCAAGAATAATAGAAGAGGAGCAGAGGCTAGGAACTTACTCTCTTTTCTTTATAGAAGTTTGCTCTGGTGATGAGTGTTATGCTCAATGGAATGAAGCAATACATCGAGCTTTATCCATTCCGAAAGAAGAACAGAGAGCATTGCAACTTTCTTTACCTGAAATTTTTTCTTGCTCTTTAGAATTTTGTCAACTATACAATGAACGCTATAAATCTGAGATTGCGTATGCGGTTCACCTGTTAGAATCCATGAGAAAAGATCCTAAAAATTATAAAGCAGAGTGGGCGGTTTGGCAAGATGTTGTTGAACAAGCAGTGAATAAATATATGAACAGTAATGAATTTAACTGGTCCGCTAAGCTTCCTACATGGCCAAATCAGAAAAACGATATCTCTACAGGAGATTACTCATGACATCTCCTACTTTTTTTTGCTAGTTTCCCCGATTAAAAGTTTCTTAAAGAGCTGTTTAATTCTGTATTAAAAATTAAAAAACAATTTGACTTTTTGTGTTTCGGTGTGTCATCTTTTCGTTGCTTGCTTTTTTTAAAGCTAAGGCCAAATGCCTTCTTATAAAAGTGTAAAACTGCATTCGGAGTATTGATATGGAAACACCTCAGAAGCAAATACCAGAAACATTTTCGGTAGAGCAGGCTTTTACTATAAATATATATTTTTTTCTTAATCTTTGGCCCTTAGTAGAACCAAGGGTAATAGAAGAAGAACAGAAGCTAGGGACCTATTCTCTTTTCTTTATAGAAGTTTGTTCTGGTTATGAGTGTTATGCTGAATGGAATGAAGCTATACGACGTGCTATGCGTGTTCCCAAAGAAGAACAAAAAACCTTACAGCTTTGTTTATCTGATATTTTTTCTTGCGTTATAGAATTTTGCAAACTTCACAATGAGATCTATGAATCTGAGATTTCATATGCTGTTCATCTGTTAGAATCTATGAAAAAAAATCCTGAGAACTATAAATCTGAATGGGAAATTTGGCAGAAAATCGTTGCAGTAGTTGTAGACAAACACATGGATAGTAATGGTTTTAATTGGTCCGATAGACTTCCCGGATGGCCAAATCAAAAGATCGATAATTCTAGAGGAGATCATCCATGACATCTTCCACCTCCTTCTTTTCTAAATCATCTAGTTCAATGAACCTTTCTCTTTCTTCCGTTAAAGAATTGTCAAACCGTTCTGAAAAACTCATATCTCTATTTAGAGGCATGGTTCCTATTTCTAATGAAACTACCGATTACCAAAACAATCATGCCAGATTATGGGTTCTAAAAAATGGAATACTCCTTGGTACAGTATCTCATTCTGATGGAAAGGTCACATGTATTTCTTCCAATAAAATTATCAATTCCTGTACTAGTAAGCCCATTTCCTTAAAAAATCTCAAAAAGCTGCAAGATTTGCAAATAGATTTAGCTTATGTTTCCGAGCAAAAAAAACTTGTTATTTTCCCTCATTTACGAGCAGCTGGAGATGATCAAAAAATAGCACAAGTAGCTGCAAAGTCTCTTAATCCAAAAGTACCCGTTTCATGGGTTCCTCCTCCATTTGATGAGACTCGAAGTAGAAACGGCCATATGTTTAGAGATAAAGAGGACCATTTTATTGAAGATACTCCAGAAAATCGAACTTATATTCATGCTGCTGTTTCCGACCCTGCTAACAGAAAAGCCGTGAATAACTATGGTGTAGAACTATATTTTAAGGTTATGCCGGATGGATATCAAGCTTGGGCACGTGTTCAAAATGGAAAAATTGTTAATGGAGGTCGCAGTAAGCCTTGGTTGAAATGGGTAGCTAAGCCTAATGACCTCGGTGGACCAGGAGGCAGAATGCAACCGAGACCTCCTTACCCTTATTCTAGTGCTAAATTCATCTTCCAAGAACGAGTACAAGCCGATCGTTTAACAGAGGTTTATAACAAATCGATAAGAAACAATCCTTGGATGCCACATCCTACGGAATCCAAAAGCGCTGCTCGAGATGTAGGAGGAGTACGACATCAGACCGGTATTATTTTAGATCTTCTGAAGGAATTAGAAGAGGGTATTTATGATGAATACATGTTCTTCTTACCGGAAGGAGAAAGCCTCTTGAGCAAAGGAGGAGATCTTACAAATTGCACAAGAGGTGGCAAGAGGGGTTTATATCCATGATACGATTCCTTTTTTCAGTCTTAACATGAATACAGATTACCAACTTTATCCTATTATTCATCCCGAATATCAAAACACTTATGTTGGCTATGTGATTTCTATGCTGGATTATTATCTTAAGGGGTTTTGGTCTGGCTAGTTGTTTCCAGAAGAGTTTATTAAAAATTGGCATCATGATCCTAATAGCAAGGAGAAGTTTTTGAGAGAACATAGTATTCCAATGGAATTTGCGAGTTTCGATGATACTTTACGAAATTTAGCGAAAGAAGAGGGAATTTCCTTAGAACAATTTGCTTACATGTCAAGATTCCCGGTGACCCTTTCCTGTAGAATCATTGGGAAGCAAAAGGAGGTTAGCAAAACAGATAATCTCTTTGTTATTGGTGGAGAGGTTG
>PSRO01000018.1 GCA_003176115.1 Chlamydiota bacterium
AACAACGAGGAAAGGGAAGTCAGTGACTGTTTTTAAAGTAACCCAAACCGATGGACTCTGACACCTTAAGTCTTGCTTATGATGAGAGTCTAGCATCGCTAGATAAAGATCGGCTTGTGGACACTCAAATTATGGAAGCTACAGGCGCTGCTAATAGCGATGTCGGCATCCAACTGCTTTTAAATGTAGGAAATGCAATTGTCTCTGCAAAGACAGATCGTCGTAGTAGCAAGAGGGCAACTCAATTGAATGCTGTTGCTCAGTCTATGCAACACTTAGCCCACAAGATGAATTATGAGGGTCAACTGATTGCTCAGCTCGTTGTACTCCATGAACAGGCTATGGATTGGCTTGGTCATGCACAACGAACCGAAAGGGTCGACTTTGCCAATATTTATCTCAATGGAGCATCAAAGCTTCTTCCTTGCCATCATGAAACTCTTGAGGCATTGCTTAAATATCGAAGAAAAAGAGAGCAACGCGTTCATGTAGAGCATGTATATGTTCATGATGGAGGACAAGCTATTGTCGGAAATGTCATACCTGAGGTGGGATGAATCAAAAACTTGAGGAGGGTCCCCATGCAAAGGTGTAGGGCAAAATCAAAACGTAGCGGCGCTCAGTGCAAAAACTTCGCTATTAAAGGTTTGGGTTTGTCGTATGCATGGCGCCCATAGTGGTCCTAAAACAAGGCAAGGATTGCTCTCGCTTGTAAAAAAGGGCCTTATAAACATGGTCTGTATAGCTATGAGGCATTGCAAGAGCTGAAAGGATGTCGCAAACTAATGAAAAAATGCTAATGCTTTTCAAGTTTATTTTGTATAGAAAAATATTTAACTAATTATATCCATTTGCTTTTTTAGTTATTTAAAATTAAATTTTTAATTCTGAAATTTGTATGTTTTTAAAAAAAAGTTATTGATTTTTTTGGCTGCTTTTTGCTATACTAGGGTCACCAAATGTAAAAAGGGATAGGGAAAATGTCAAAAGTAGAGTTTTTCACTGCGGTTAGCTTTGGGGACAAGCCTAAAGCATGCACACAATCACTATTAGAAACAGTTGACAGCTACTTCTGTCTTGGTGGTAAAAAGGCCTATGTCATTCTTGGACAGGCCCAACAAGGCAGTGAAGGGACCATTATTCTGACAAAAGATTCTCCAGCCTTCTTGATAACGGCCTTAAAAGTCATTTCTTATCTCACTGTAGCTATCCCAGTCGTTTTGTTAATTGCAAAAGCCATATTACGATCCATTCACACTTTCCATATCGTTGATGCAAAACAAAAGTTAGAGGAAGGGATAGACATACCTCAAGCCACTATCGAAAAAATTCAAGCGCTTATGCTGAAAATTCAAAGACATCAAGATGATGCAGAAATTACGTGGTATGCTAGTAGTAATAACCTAGTGTTCCGTCTGGATTCCGTTCCAGATCTTATCTTTAAAATGCCTCTCTCTACAGGTGGTGTTTCATTCAACCAGAAAAAATCAAAAGAGCGATCAGAAAAGCGATTTGCAAACATGGTAAAAGCCACGGAAGTCTGTCTAGCTCACCAATTAGGTCTTCTTGTCGTTCCACACGCAAAAAAATTCAATGCAGCAGGAATGACCTTAATTGCTGAAGAACGCATAGATGTTAATCCGAATGAAAGCGCGCAAGAACATTTGTATCAACTATCAGGACTTAATGAAACAGCAAGGCAATTAGCTACTTTCATTGCCAAAACAGGCTTTAGTGATGTGGAATGGCGAAATATGCCCCTTGTTGATACGGCCTCCGAATTTCAAGGAAATAGACGCGTTGCTCTTGTCGACTTAGAAGAAATGCGTGAAGCTAAAACAGGAATTTTTGGAGGAGGCCTTGGACGTCGTGGATTAATCGGATGCCTGGCCTCTGAAGAACAAATTGATATCGCAATCACTGAAGCACGTCGTCATGGGGTTGTTCATCAGGATGTTGCACAAATCAAAGCTAGAAGAATAGAAGAAATTCAAAGCGATCAACAGCTGCAGCAGTTTTACATGAGAAAAGGTATCTTGGAAAATGCACGTAAATCTATTCAAGTTGATGACTTATCCTCTCTTGGCTTAAATCTCGAAGAACAAGGTATAATGCGGGGAAGGAGATTACGAACTGGAACAGGAGATGATGATATGGACTTTGAATGGGAAAGAACACCTGTTACCATGGGAAAGGCCATTACAGACGTTATTGCTGCAATTAATACAGGGTTACGTGAAACTCCAGAAAACGCTTCATTAAAAGGGAAACGATATATTCGTCTTGATCATGATTCCCAAGAAGAAGAAAACTTCTTTTTAAAAGAATATCATCGCTTAGGCTGTAAAGGTTTTGTATCTGATGAAGAACTCAATCAGCGATGGCTTAAACGCATTATTGACGCCCTAGTAGCAAAAGGACATCTCTTTAAGCTAGATAAGCAAGACCCGTACGGCTATTTTGTACAAGCTTAAACAGCGATAAAGTGCAGATACTGTCTACAATTTCTGCTTTACTACTTTTTAGTGCATAACCCAGCGGCATCTTTGTCTTCTAATTCCAGCTTAGGTTTGGTTTTTTTTAGTCGTTTTTCCACATTCTTGATCGGTTCTGCTGGAGGGATATTTTCTAGCATAGCAACACCGATCTTGGCAATAGCGGCTCGAACTTCTCTATCAACCATTTCGTGCGTTTCATTGGAACTGATTGGTAAGCAAGTTCAGCTGCGTTCATCCGACATCAAGTCCTTTATAGCCAGCATCGTGAAAGACGCCGAACATCTTGTTTTGTACCCCTGCGTCAAGAGGCAGCTCCAGACAAAGCTTTGAATTCAGTCGCTGCCTATTTTCTTAATTCAAGGCGCCCTAGATCAGACAGTTCTTGTTTGGATAGTGAAGTCCTTCTGAGCCTCAGAGATTTCGGGCTTTCTTGGATCGCCGTTTTGTGCACTAAGGTAGCAGGCAAAACGAAAAAGGTGCCAATCCTCAACCTCTCTTTCTGTTTGGCTTCCAAATACTGACCATTTTGCGCACGCCCGCAAAATGGTTTTGAGGATCATTGGCCCGATTTTTTACAGGAAATGACCGCCTTTTTCCGAGCATTCTTAAAATAATGCCATTGAGAATAAACCAAGGCAAGCTTGCAAATCTCTTGCACTCCAGCGCATTCTATCGCATGTTGATTGAGCTTTTTCAGGGCCTCAAATGAGAGATTAGACCATTTATCAAAGTGAATCTTTGTTTTAAAATTCTAAATTTTAAAATTTGATAAATGGTATCATTACACGTTTGCACTAATTCCGGAAATGATATTGCATAGTCCGTTTAATGGAAAACTTAAAAAAGATGTTCTAGCTGATCTAGTTTTTCTATAGTTTCTTCAAGTTTTTTTTCCGCTTGGAAAAGATTATCTTTTAACGTATTTACAAGAGAAACAGGAGCCTTTTCTAGAAAATTTGTGTTAGCAAGTTGAGTGCAAAGTTTATTTTGCTGTTGGATGAGTTTTTCCTTTTCTTTAACCAAACGAATTTTCTCTCTGATTTTTAATTCTTGTGGCAGAGGGATTTGTATTTTTAAAGAACCAACAAGCATTTCTGCGCTAAAGGGGAGAACTTGGACTTTTTCTGTAAAAGTAATGGATTGGATGCGGATAAGTGCTTTTAAGAAGTTACAGTTTTTCTCTAGAGCGATCCTTTGTTCATCTTGAGACGGCGCTTGAATAAATAGATCAATAGCCATATTTGGTGGCATTTGCATTTCAGCTCGAATGGTACGGATGGCATGGGCTACTTGATCTAAAAAAGCAAATGTTTCTTCAATGTCAGGACGGATATCTTCTAGAACAGCTTGTGGATAATTTGATACGATACAAGCAGAGCTCTTAAGCGCTATTAGCGCATCTTGCGTATAAGGATCTGTTTTATTTTCTATTTGAGAATCCAGTTTTTGTTTAATTTTATCAAAGAGTTCTTCTGTTACAAAAGGTGCTATAGGATGTAAGAGACGAATAGAGCTAAGTAAAACTAAAGAAAGGATTTTTTGTTTATTTTTTCTATCGGGGCTTGCAGGATTTGCCAAGAGAGGTTTAACCAGTTCTACATAATAAGCACAGAATTGATTCCAGAAAAAATCATAAGCTGTAGAAAGCGCTTTATCAAAAGCATATTCTTTTAAATAGCCATTTACACTTTGAGTTGTGCGATTTAGCAAGGAAAAAATCCAATGATCCTCTAGAGTAAGAATAGACATATCAAGTCCTGAAGCAAAATGATCTGCACTTAAGTCCTCGATATTCATAAATACAAAGCGAGCACCATTCCAAATTTTGTTTACAAAGTTTTTATATTCTTCAAATCTGCGGCGATCTAAATCAATTTGACGCGCTTGTGTAGCACTTACGCAAAGTCCCATGCGCATGGCATCTATCCCGTAAAAATCGATAACTTCCAAAGGATCGATGATGTTTCCTTTAGATTTAGACATCTTTTCCCATTTGGAATGAATCTCTGCAGGAGGTGTTTGTCCTAGTTCATAGGGGAGCCGTTCTGTGTGTGTTAAATAAGCAATGGAGCCGTTTTCTTGATGGCGCCAATAAGATTTTCCATAGATAAGACCATGCAAAAAAACCTCGGGAAAAGGAGGCTGGTTTAAAATGTATTCTCCCATTAGGATCATTCGGGCTACCCAGAAAAATAAAATATCATGGCCTGTAATGAGAGTAGAGTTAGGATAAAACTTCTGTAGTTCTTGTGTCTGATGAGGCCAACCAAGCGTGCTAAAGGGCCAAATGGCTGAAGAAAACCAGGTATCGAGTACATCTTCATCTTGGTACCATTGATCAGGATCTTTTTGTACTTCAAGTGGTAGGGTAGCACCATCAAACACAAGGATCCGATCAGGATTGTTTTTATTATACCAGATGGGGATCCGATGACCCCACCAGAGCTGACGAGAGATACACCAATCTCTTAAATGATCAATCCAATGAAAATAGGTATTTTCCCAATGAGGTGGAATCAAGTGTACTTTTTTGTCTTTTACTACCTGACGTAAGCGATCTTTAAACCGACTAACGCAGACGAACCACTGTTTAGAAAGATAGGGCTCAATAATGGCTTTTGAGCGATAAGAAATTCCTATGCGGTGATTGTGAGGTTCAATCCTGCTGATAAGATTTCTTTTCTGTAGGGCATCTATAATAGCTACACGCGCCTCTTGCATGGTTAAGCCTGAAAACTCTTTACCCTGTTCGTTAATTCGGCCATCAGAGGTCATAATATTGATACTATCAAGCTTATGTGTTTGTCCCATTTGATAATCATTCAAATCGTGTGCAGGAGTTACTTTAACAACACCTGTTCCGAAAGAGGGATCGATAAGGTGATCCGCTATGATGGGAATGCTTCTTTTTACAAAAGGAACAAGAACTCTTCTACCAATTAGGTGTTTATAACGTTCATCGCGAATGGACACTGCAAGAGCGGTATCGCCAAGCATTGTTTCAGGGCGGGTTGTTGCAACTGTTATGAATTGTTCTGGAACATCTTCAAAGCAGTAGTTAATATACCAGAGAAAAGAGCTTTTTTCTTCGTACTCTACCTCATCATCAGCTAGAGCTGTTTGTGAAATAGGGTCCCAATTAACCAGATAATCTCCGCGGTAAATCAAACCATCATCAAACATTTTTTTGAATAAGGTGCAAACAGCTAAATTACGCTCTTTATCCATAGTAAAACAAAGGCGAGACCAATCACAGGAGCAACCTAACTTCTTTAATTGATGTAAAATTTGACTTTCACTTCTTTCCTTCCATTGCCAGATCTCTTCGAAAAATTCTTCTCTTGTAAAATCTTTACGCCTCTTTCCTTCTGTTGCTAGTAAATGACGCTCTACGACGGTTTGTGTAGCAATTCCCGCATGATCAGTTCCTGGAACCCATAATGTTTCATAGCCCGACATTCTTTTCCAGCGAATCAAGACATCTTGTAGAGTGTTCACAAGAGCATGTCCCATATGCAGCACACCGGTTACATTGGGCGGGGGCATACAAATACAAAAAGCGGGCTTTACAGAAGTTGGGTCTGCTTTAAAAAGTTGTTTTTCTTCCCAAAAGAGATACCACTTCTTTTCGATTTCTTGAGGTTCGTAACTTTTAGATAATGTCATAGATATAGAGGTTTTACATAAACAAATCAGGATAGCACGTAAGGAGAGAAAATTTCAATGTATTCCCGAGGGCAATATTTTTTCAGGCTACAAATCTGTTGTCAGTAGCTTGAACGATTAGGCCCATTCTCAATAAGCTGGGCTTCAGTAGTTGCTCGTGTCTTAGATAACATGGAGTACTAGAAATTGACTGCTGAAGGCTCTTCCAAGATGTGTTTCTTTAAACCTTCTATTTGTTCTTTAGATAGGCCTGTGTATCGAGAAACTAGATCAATGGCTAACCCATCTTGTAGTAGACGCTTAGCTGTTTGCATTTTTTCTTTCTCAATACCTATAGCTTCACCTTCAATTCTACCTAGAGCTTTTCCTTCATCGATTTTATATTCCAAAATAGCTTTTTGATCCATCCTCTCGC
>PSRO01000021.1 GCA_003176115.1 Chlamydiota bacterium
TACTATGAAAAATTCACAGAATTTACAGAGGCAATTTTCCTATTTTTTGAAAATATTTCTCAGTATAAAGAAGAGTTAAAAAGCTTTCTTTCTAAAAAATGTCATATTGTACATTCTTAATTTAAAAATTAATGGGTATATCAACCCAAATCTCTCAGCAGCTCTTTGTATCTTGGCTCCAGGCAAGCGGCAAAGGATTTCATAAGGGCCAACTAAATCAAGAGCCGTCATTCCATCATAAAGTAAAAATACTATTTGCATGCTATCCTCCTATCTGCAACGAAGTTAATTCACTTTAACTTCTACCCAAATATCTCGTATTTTCTGTTGAGGAAGAAGGCTTTTAAAAAAATGATACTTCTTAAAGTCTTCTGCTAAACCATAAAAAATCTTATATGCTTGAGGATCAAAATCTAGATCTTCATCCAAGGCAGGGAAAAGTCTAAAGGAATCCCAGTATGCACGGATGGATTCTCTTTGGTAGAGATGGTTGATCAATTGATAGACCAAAGCGTCTTTATCACATGTTTTAGGAATACAGAGATTTTCAATGGAAATAAAAGATCCTTCTTTAGGAACAACAAAATCAATAAAATCAAAGCTGCGTTTTGAGCGAAAAATATAGGAGCTAGAAGCTACTGCTAACGGGGAATTTTTCGTAGCCAGAAAGTAATCTGCTCGTGAGCTTGCATAGGCTGCTACCCAGGGTTTTTGTTGTATCAAGAGATCTTTGACCTTCTCAGCTTGATTTTTGGAGAGAGAAGAAGTTGAGCCATATAGGTAAAATCCAGCTATTTCAATAGTTTCAATAGGATCATTAACCATAACAATGCGATAATCTACCACTTCTGGATCAAAAATCATCTTCCAACAGGGGATAAAAGGTTTAGTAAAAAAATCTTTGTCTATTCCTAAGCCGTAAACTTCCCAAGAAAGTGGAATAGAATAACGATTTTCCGGATCAAAAAAACACCCTAATAATCCAGGAAGAAGCTGATGAAAGAAGGTAAGTTGCTTTCGATCTAGTTCTTTAATTAATTGGTTTTTAACCAAAATACTCACTGCATAATCAGAAGGTATGACTAAATCATAGCCTTGCCCTTCTGTTGCTTTTAGCTTCATAATCAATTCTTCATTAGAGGAATAATTGTTGACATTCACTCTAATGCCTGTTTTCCTCTCGAAGCTTTGAATGATCTCCTCATTTAAAATACCACTCCATGTAAAGACATTAATAGAATCTTTAGAAGTAGAAGAAAATTTAGGCCCATATAAAAAACATGCGAATAGAAAAATCCAAATAGAGATAATGAGCACTCGAGTAAGGGATTTGGGCATAAAAACCTTATAGTATATCTTTTCGGAAAGAAGGTTTTAATTTTAAGATTAAACTGTTTTATTGCATAGCATTTTAAAAAACTTAAATCTAGTTTTTATGGTAATAAATTGATTCTAAATCGGTAAGTCCATAGAATGTTTAAAAAAATCATCACATTGTAAACCATGTCAAAAATACCTTACTGGAGAGCTATACAAAAAAAGAGTTTTACTCATTGGAAGACTTTACTTGCCTATTTAGAACTTCCTTTAGAAGAAGCGGAAAAAGAAGTATTCATCTCTCCTCAGTTCGTACTCAATCTTCCTTATCGATTAGCGCAAAAAATGAAGAAGGGCGATTGGAAAGATCCTTTACTTCTGCAGTTTCTTCCCCTGAAAAAAGAACTTTACGATCATCCGTTATTTGTATCTGACCCTGTCTTAGATAGCTCTTTTACAAAAACCTCTAAACTTCTGCATAAATATACAGGAAGAGCTTTGCTTCTGTGCACAAGCGCTTGTGCTATGCATTGTAGGTATTGTTTTCGACAAAACTTCGCTTATGAAAAAGAAGCTCTTGATTTTAATAAAGAGCTTGAAGAATTAGCGCAAGATCCAAGCTTAACAGAGATTATCTTAAGTGGAGGAGATCCTCTCTCGCTAAGCAATGTAAAACTTCAATATCTTTTACAAGAATTAAATCAAATCCCCCATATTCAGAAAATTCGCTTTCATACGCGTTTTCCGATTGGAATTCCTGAGAGAATCGACACTGCATTGATTTCTATGCTTTCTTGTTTGGATAAACAAGTGATTTTTGTTATACATTCCAATCACCCAAAAGAATTAGACGATGATATTTTTACCGCATTAAAGCAAATACAAAAACTGGGGATTCCCCTACTTTGCCAAACGGTTTTATTGCATCAAATCAATGACGATATAGAAATATTAGCTGATTTATTTACCATGCTTAGCAATCAAGGCATCCTGCCTTACTACTTGCATCAGCTCGATCGTGTAAAAGGCACACAACACTTTGAAACACCTATAGAAAAGGGACAAGAATTAATCAAACAGCTCTCTACTAGACTTCCCGGATACTGTGTCCCGAAGTATGTACAAGAGATTCCTAATCGACCAAATAAAACTTCTATCGATCTACATTCTTTCCAATGTTTGTAAACCTAAAATAGACAGTCCCTTTTTTAGAACCTGAGCTGCTGCCTCTGATAGCAATAATCGACTATTTTCTTCACTACTGCCCTCTACCCTACAATCACGGAAGAAAGCATGGAACTTTTCTGCTAAGGCATACAGGTAATCACATAAACGATTGGGTAAAAGATCTTGCGACATCGTTTGTAGCGTTTCGGGAAAAAGACATAAATGAAACGCCATCGCCACCTCCGAAGGATGGGAAAGCACAATAGGTCCTTTTACAGCTTCTTTTCCTACCTTACGCTTAATTCCTTGAATACGTACATAAGCGTATAATAAAAATGCAGCGGTATTCCCTTCAAATTTTAACATTCGATCATAGCTAAAAACATAATCTTTGATTCTATGACAACAGAGATCTGCGTATTTTACAGCGTCTATACCTAAAATTTTAGCGCTCTTTTCTAACTCTTCTTTCGATAGGAGGGGAAGTCTTGTCTTTAGGATTTGTTTAGCTCTTTGAATAGCTCCCATTAATAGATCGATAAGCTTTTCCGTTTCACCAGATCTAGTTTTAAATTTTTTCCCGTCAGAACCTAATACAACACCAAAAGGAACATGATCCAAACGCACTTGTTTTGGATCAAAATACTGGGCTTTTTCAGCAGCTTTAAAAATCATGGCAAAATGCAAGCTTTGTCCTGCATCGGTTACAATAATAATCCGAGTCGCTTTTTCCTTTTGCACCCGATGATAAAGCGCCGCCATATCTGTGGTTTCATAATTATAGCCCCCATCTGACTTTTGCACGATCATAGGCAAGGGAGTATTATCCCTTCCGGTAAATCCATCCAAGAAAATACATTTTGCTCCATTAGATATTGTGATTAGCCCTTTTTGTTCTAAATCAGCAACTATTTGTGCAAGGTAAGAGCTATAAAAAGATTCTCCTCTCTCTATAAGTTGAACATCTAAGAGTTGATAAATTTCCTGAAAAGCAGCTCTAGAAACCTCACAAATCCTCTTCCAAATCTGTACAGAGCTTGTGTTCCCTTGTTGTAATTTTACTACTTCTAACTGTGATAATTTTTTAAACTCTGGATCTTGATCAAACTGGTGTTTTGCTTTTTTATACCAACTCATTAAAGTAGAAAGATCCATTGTATTTTGAAAAGCAACCGATGCATATTTTTGAATATAAGCAATCAACATGCCAAACTGCGTGCCAAAATCCCCTATATGATTTAAGCGTAATACCTCATAACCTAAAAATGTAAACAACCTAGCTAGAGCATCACCAATAATTGTCGATCGCAAATGCCCAACATGCAACTCTTTTGCAATATTAGGAGAAGAGAACTCTACAATAATTTTTTCTTTGTTTACTAGAGGGACTCCTAAACGCTCATCTGCAAGCATGGATTCAATGCGCTTAGCTAAGAAATCTGAACATAAAAAAATATTGATAAAACCAGCGCCTGCAATTTCTATTTTTTCAATCATTCTATGACCTGCTCGGTCATAAAGATCTACTACGTCGGCAATCTGTTTTGCAATCTGTCTAGGATCAGCCTCTAATATCTTAGCAATTTTTAAAGCACTATTACATTGATAATGCCCAAATTGGGGCTGCGTACTCTCTGTAATTTCTGCTTGCAAAAGCATCGGGTCTGCAATTTCAACAGCAAACTGATTGGCAATCGCCTGTGTTGCTTTTTCCTTTAGTAAAGAAATTAAATGAGTCATAAACTAATTCAAGAATGCATGATGGAAATAAGGAGGTTCTATACGTTTGCCAATTTGATACTTTAGACGATAATCGCCAAGAGAGAGCGCTGCTTTATGAGTAGAGAAGTGATTTTGCTCAGCAATGTCATAAATAACCATAAGTTGGTCATAAATGCGATTGACTCGATTACGAGCTTGAACAGGACTATACCCTTCAGCTTCTAGCTCTAACGAAACATTGATCAATCCTCCTGCATTGATAATAAAATCAGGGGCATACAAAATACCACGACTAGCTAGCTCATCAGCATCGCTACCATTAAGCAGTTGGTTATTAGCACAACCTGCAACAGCTAAACAGCGCAAAAGAGGAATAGTGTGAGAGTTTAATACCCCACCCATAGCACAAGGCGCCAGCACATCGCATTCTGCTTTTAAGATTTCCTCTGCAGAGAGAATAACCGCACCGGTGAGCTGTTGAAGCTCTAAACATCTTTTTTGATCCAGATCGCTAATGATGAGATGAGCTCCAGCCCAAAAGAGCAACTTAGTCAATTCAAAACCGACTGCACCTATACCTTGAATTGCTATCTTGCGGCCTTCTAAGTCAGAAGAATTGTATATTTTTTTGAGAGCTGATTGTATCCCCCTAAAAGTTCCCCAAGCTGTAAAAACAGCTGGGTTTCCACTACTTTTTTCATGAGGCAGGCCTACTACATAAGGAGTGGTTTTACTAATAAGGAGAACATCTTCAGGAGAACAACCTACATCTTCTGCACAAATGTATTCTCCTTTAAGTTGATGTACTGCTTCTGCAAAAGCTGAAAGTAGTTCTTTTGTCTTGCCTACTTTAGGATCTGCTATAATAACAGCTTTACCCCCTCCCCAAGAACACTCAGATAGAAGAGACTTATAAGTCATGGCTTTTGCAAGGCGCATTACATCCTTTAAAGCGATCTCTTCGTTGGGATAGGGATAAATACGTATACCACCTAAAGCAGGACCTATAACGCTAGAATGTATACAAATAATTGCATGTAATCCCGCTTCCACGTTTAACACTCTGATTATTTTTTCATAACCAGGAACCGAAATTTCTTCTAAAGTAAGCGTTTTTTCACAGGTTTGGGCCATTAGATGCCTCCTAAAATAGCTAACAGAGGTTTTTTTAACACATTGTAAAACAATGTGTTAAAATAATTTTTTTTGTTTACAACATGTCTATACAATTTCTGCCAAAATAAACATTTTTACGACAGGATAACATAAACAGAAATGATTATCTACAAATTATTTATCTGTTAAGACCCTTAGCACTTAAAATACAATTATGTTTAGAGAGCCAATAGTTCTCGAACATTAACTTGAATATTAAATAGATCCTAAGATACTCTTTTCTTTTCTACAAATTTACTGATTTGACTGTAGAGGGGAAAATGTCGGTTATTGCAATTCCAGAAACTATTAAAAGCGAAATGCTTAGGTTCTTAAAAAAGAATAAAAAAGCAGATTTAATTACAACTTATCTCTTTTTTTTAGAAAAAAAGTTTAATCTAAAGCCCGTGCTCTTCATACGAGACAAAGTGATCTATCAGAGCAGGCAAGACCTTATCCATAGATTAGAAGAAGCAGGTAAGCTCTGGCGTGAAACGGAAATTAAAATTCAATATGGGCAGCAAAGCGTTAATGAGCAAAGTAAAAAAATTTATATATGCCCATTTACGGGAAAGGTGTTTGCTGATAATACCCATCCTAATCCACAAGATGCTATCTATGACTGGGTTTCTAAATGTCCTGAAAACACCGAGCGGGTTGGTGGGTTGAAAGCAAGAAGATTCCTGGTGTCAGAGGATCTCGAGGTGATAAAAAACTATATTGTCAAACGCAAGGAGCCTATTAAAAAAATTGTCTTTTCCTCTGCTGTCACTGGTAAATTATTTAATAGCAAAGAAGCGGTAATTCAAGATTTTGTGCAAAATCAGCTAAAAGCTATTCCTTTAGAAGAAGTCCCCAGTCAAAATCGCTATCAGATTGAAGAACACTTTATGTCTTTTATACAGACTCATTTAGAAGAGGGGAAAATCAATGCTTTTGTAGAAGCCCTTGCTAAATACGATGAGTTTTCTGTCTTTGTAGATTTATGGCTAGAAGAAGAAAAGGAAGAGACTTAAAAGAGATTTTTTGATGGAGCAGAGTTTTATCAGTAGGTCAGCTCAAGAAACACTCTGCATCGGACAGAAAATCGGGTCACTGCTTGTTGGTTTACATCCGATAATTGGCTTATTTGGAGATCTAGGAGCAGGTAAAACAACGCTGCTAAAAGGGATTATTCATGGTGCTGCAGGGATTGATTTCCAAGATATTTGCAGTCCAACATTTAACTATCTCAATATTTATCAAGGAAATCTCTCCTCTGTGTATCATTTTGATCTCTATCGCCTTCTCGACGCAACCCAATTTGTGTCCGCTGGATTTGATGATTTCTTTTATTTAAAAGGACTCTGTTGTTTAGAATGGGCTGAGAAAATTGATCCTTTACTGCCTAAAGAAACCATTCGTATCTACATTACCCATCTTCATGAAACACAAAGACAAGTTGTCATAATGGGGTTACATGTCTAAAAAATCTTCTTTTTATAACGCGCAATTTATTACAGCTGCCGCTTGCGCCTCTGATTTTCCCACTATTAATAATCCCCAAAAGAAACCTCTTAGAGAAGTTGCTATTGTAGGAAAATCCAATGTTGGCAAATCCTCTTTAATCAACTATCTTCTTAACAATTATACTGTTGCTAAAACATCTTCAAAACCGGGAAAAACGCAAACGATTAATTTTTTTATCATTGATCAGCAATTTCTTCTAGTGGATCTTCCTGGCTATGGCTATGCAAGAGTAGACAAAAAAACTAAAGAAAAATGGGGTGAATTAATCGATCTCTATTTAAAAACGCGTTCGAGCTTGCGTTTAATTTTATTTCTGGTAGACATCCGAAGGTCTTTTACTGAAGATGATCTTAATTTCATCAGATGGGCTCATTTTTATCACAAAAACTTATTAATTATCTTTACCAAAAGCGATAAACTAAAAATTCAAGAAAGTAAAAAACAAATCCATGCTGCTTCCAAAACGCTCTCTTCTGTTTTTCCACTGCATTCTTTTGAATTTTTCACTTGCTCTATTAAGGAGCCGCAAAACAGAATAGCTCTTACCGAAAAAATCAAGTTATTACTCCAAGAAAAATCATGACCTTAATTCACAAAGACGTGTTTGTTTGCCTAGACTGCGAAACAACTGGGCTAGACCCAGACAAGGATGAGATTATTGAGTTTGCTATTGCACGCTTTAATTTCGATACCATTATAGATGGTTTTGAAACATTAATCGAACCCTCTTTTCCTATACCAGAAGAATCAACAGCTATTCACCACATCACAGATCAAATGGTAAAAGGAAAGCCAAAAATTCAAGAGATTCTACCTCACATTTTTGGGCTTATTGACAATTATATTATTATTGGCCATGGCATTACTAACGATATTTCTTTCTTAAATGCCTCTGCAAAAAAATATGCTATTCCCAATAATCTTTCCTCTATCCGCTATTTAGATACCTTGCGATTAGCTCGTTTATACGGAGAAAGTCCTACCAATTCATTAGAAATGTTACGCAAGCATTTTAATATTGCAGAAGAGGGTGCTCATCGAGCTATGAATGACGTTATAGTAAACATTGAAGTATTTAAATTTCTTGCTAAACGTTATAAAACAGTCACGCAAATCCTTGAACGTTTAAAAAGGCCTATTTTATTAAAAACCATGCCTCTTGGAAAACATAAAAGACGTAAATTCTCTGAAATACCTCTTGAATATCTACGATGGGCTGCGCGTCAAAATTTTGATCAAGATTTGCTTTTTTCCATCCACCACGAACTAAAAAAACGCAAACAAGGCACCCGCTTTTGCCAAGAAGCTAATCCTTTCTCTTCACTTTAAACAAAAAGCACTTCATGAATAAACTCTCATTACAACAGCTTGATATAAAGAATAAAAAAGTACTCTTGCGTGTCGATTTCAATGTCCCTATCAATGAAAAGGGAATCATTACAGACAATACAAGAATTAAAGAAGCGCTAGATTCTATCCAGTATATCTTAAGAAATAAAGGATCTGTTATCCTAATGAGCCATCTTGGCAGACCAAAAGGAAAACCCAATCCCAAACTATCATTAGAGCCTTGTGCCAAAGCCCTTGCCCTTTTACTAAAATGCCCTGTTTTAATAGCTAAAGACTGCATAGGCCCTAGCGCACAAAACTTAGTTGCTCATCTACAACCAAATCAAATTCTTTTATTGGAAAACCTACGATTTGATCCAGCAGAAGAAAATCCTTCAAGCAATCCAGAATTCGCTAAAAAATTAGCTGGCTTTGGAGATGTATATGTAAATGATGCTTTTGGAACAGCACATCGAGAACATTCCTCTACAACTGCTATCACAAAATATTTCCCTGGTAAATCTGCCATGGGATTTCTCATGCAAAAAGAAATCGATTCTTTACATTCTTTAATACAAAACCCACGGCGTCCTTTTTATGCCATTATTGGTGGTGCAAAAATTTCAAGTAAACTGGGCGTATTAAAATCTCTCTTAAAAAAAGTAGATGGTTTGTTTATTGGAGGGGGAATGGCCTATACTCTATTGAAAACTCAAGGTTATCAGATTGGAAACTCCATTTATGAAGAAGATAAACTAGAAGAGGCCCTGCAATTAATCAAAAGCTGTCAAGATCAAAAACTACCGCTTTGGTTACCTGTAGATTTACTAGTAGCGGATGGCTTTTCCAAAGATGCAAGCAGCAAATACATTCAAGTTGATCAAGGAATTCCAGATGGTTGGGAAGGAATGGATATAGGAACAGAAACAATTGCTATTTGGGAAAAATCCCTTGCAAAAGCTGCTACTATATTTTGGAATGGACCTCTAGGAGTATTTGAATTTCCTGCGTTTGCAAAAGGAACAGAAGCAATTGCTCGTTGCATAGCCTCTGTAAAAGCCCTTTCCATAGTAGGTGGTGGAGATTCAGTTGCTGCTATTAATCAATTACACCTTGCTCGTTCTTTTTCGCATGTCTCAACAGGAGGTGGAGCCTCTCTAGAATACCTTGAATTTGGACATTTGCCTGGAATAGATGCATTATCAGATAGTTAAACAAAAAATATTTTAAACACCTTTTATCTACTTTTTTTTAATTATTGAAAAATAAGTAAAAAAGGTTATAATTTAAGACAACTTTAAGGCAGGAATATGTTTGCGGCAGCAAAATTTAGCAAGTTACGCGCTTGTATATGGCCAATCTACCGCCACGAGCTGCTTAAGTTTGTACCTCTTTTAATTCTATTCTTTCTTATTGGATTCAATTACAGCCTCTTAAGGGCTACAAAAGATGCTCTTGTCATAACAGCCCCTTCCTCTGGTGCTGAAGCTCTTCCTTTTATTAAGGTCTGGGCCATTGTTCCTATGGCCTTTTTATTTACCTTTGTATTTACTAGAGTATCAAATCATCTCTCTAGAGAAAAAACCTTCTATGCTATGATGAGCATCTTTATTGGGTTTTTTACCATATTCCTATTCTTTCTATACCCTTTCCAAGATGCATTGCATCCACACTACTTAAGCGATCGTATTCAACAGTCCCTCCCTATGGGCTTTCAAGGTTTTATCGCCTTATTTCGTAATTGGACGTTCACCTTATTCTATGTTATGTCAGAGATGTGGAGCACCATTATCATGACGGTCTTGCTTTGGGGCTTTGCCAATGATGTGACCTCTGTTGGTGATGCTAAGCGCTATTATGGCCTACTTGGAATTGGAATTAACATATCGGGTATTGTTGCAGGTCAAGTTGCTACGTCGATGTCTCGCTTAAATTATCACTCTTTCCTGCCTTTTGGTAATAATGCTTGGGATCAAGCAGTCTTCTTTCTCACCTCTTTAGTAATTGTAAATGGGATTTTATGTATGTGGATTTTCCGCTATATGCATAAGAAGAAACAGGGCTATAACTCAGAAAGCTACTACGCTCAAAATGGAAATGAAAAAATTAAAATGGGCATGCGCAAAAACTTTGGTTATCTAGTTAAATCCCCCTACCTTATCTGTATTGCAGTCATTGTGATAACCTATAATATCGCAATTAACTTGATTGAAGTAGTATGGAAAGATCAGGTAAAGCAACTCTATCCAAACCCTGCTGATTTTAATGCCTATATGGGACAAATCCTCAAATGGATCGGCATTGTCGCTACAGTAACTAGCATCTTTATTTCCAGCGTGATCATCAGACGATATAGTTGGACCTTTAGCGCTTTGGCTTCTCCTTTTATTCTTTTATTTACTGGAATTGCTTTCTTTGCCTGCTTCTTCTTCAAAGATGTAGGCTTTGCTTCTATCTCCGCTTTTTTAGGGATTACCCCTCTGGCTCTTTGTGTATTTTTTGGTTCTCTACAAAATTGTTTAGCTAGAGCCTCTAAATACACCTTATTCGACGTAACTAAAGAAATGGCCTTTACCCCTTTAAGCAAGGAGTGCAAACAAAAAGGGAAAGCGGCTATCGATGGCGTGGGATCACGCCTTGGAAAATCAGGAGGTTCTCTCATCCATCAAACCCTACTTATGTTCTTTGGAACCGTTGCTTTAAGCACTCCTTATGTTGCTATTATCCTATTAGGAGTGATCAGTGCTTGGATAGCATCGGTTCGTTCTTTAGGCCATCAATTTGACAATCTGATTGCCCATCAAGTAACACTGAAAGATCCCGATGAGGAACCATCTACAGAACCTGTGTTTGCTGAGTCTAGCAATACCTAATCCTTCTGATATCGTTAATGCTATACTCAGTTGCATTAGAAAAAAGATTTTTCAAACATTAAACTCATTGAAATTTTCTAATGGATTGAGTGATAAAGCTTAGCTCATATGCAATCCACATCGAACTTTCTAACATGAAACCAAAAAGACATTCTTAAAGTTCGACATCGACAAGAACGAGATAAAGATTATGCGACAGGATCAAATCTATTGTATTACTGGATGAAGGATGGACATATCCACAAGTAGCACATGCTCTACTTCTAGATGATGATACGATAAGACGTTATCATAAGACCTATCTAGAAG
>PSRO01000067.1 GCA_003176115.1 Chlamydiota bacterium
TGCACCGAACAGGACTTGAACCTGTAACCACCCGGTTCGAAGCCGGGTACTCTATCCGATTGAGCTATCGGTGCTAAGCTTTGAAGCTCAAGATAGGTTACTCTCTTAAAGATAAAAAAACAATCTCCATCTTCTTTTCAAAGAGAAAAGAAACTATGCTTAAATTCTATGGAATATGAAAAAACAGAAGGAATTGTTCTACGTTCTCTGCCCTATCAAGATAAGAATCGGATTGTCACGGTTTTTACAAATTGTTATGGGGTGCTGCAATTTATCATTAAAGGAATCTCGGCTAAAAGAACGGATAAATTGGCACTAAGCTCTCCTCTTTGCCAGGGGGAATATCTTTTTTATCGTGGTAAAAGCAGTCTTATGCACTTTGTAGATGGATCGGTTTTAAGCGAACACCTACAATTGCGCACAAAAATACAGCACATCCAAGCAGCAGCAAACCTAGTACAAATCATATTAGCTTCTCAACTACCTCACAAACCAGCTCCCAAAGTCTATCAGTTTTTTTATAAATGCTTAAGAGCTATTCCCCATTTTGAAGACCCGGCTGTTTTAACCAGCAGCTTTTGTATAAAATTGCTTAAGCAGGAAGGATTGCTTGTCCTACAACCTTTTTGTAGCCAATGCGAAAAAGAAGCAATGGCGCTTTATCATGGAGAGAGTTTTTGCAGTTTCCATGCGCCAAAATTTTCTTATAAATTTTCACAAGAGCAATGGGATATCTTATTGATATTAGCTTATGCGACCACCTTTCCTCAATTGCAAAATCTTGTTTTATCAGCAGGTTTACATGAAAAAATCAATCAGCTCTTTCAAGAAAATACTTGAAACATTTATTTTAAAGTTATGAAGGCTTCCTTTCCCATTTTCTTACTCTATTTTATCGATAATTTTAGCTTGGCTCTTGTTATCCCTGTTTTATCTTCTGTTATTCTTGGCTCTCAATCCCATCTAATTACCTCTAGTTTATTTTGGAAAAATATCAGCCTTGCTACTCTAGGAACAGTCTTTCCTTTGGCTTTGCTCTTTGGTGCTCCTTTAATAGGAATCATTTCAGATGCAATCGGCAGAAAGAAATCGTTTTATATTACCATTACTGGGATGGTTCTAGGTAACTTGCTCGTTGCCTTTGCATTTTATGTTTCCCATTTTATTTTATTAGTTCTAGGGCGTTTAATATCTGGTTTTTTCTCAGGGAATACCGGCTTATGTTTAACTGTAATCTCCGATTTGAATCCCGATCAATCTAAGCGTTCCAAATATTTTGGTTATCTAACCGGTATAGGAGGATTTGGTTGGTTATCTGCTATGTTTGCCGGAGGAGTTCTAGCCAATCGCAAATTTGACCCTCATTTCTCTCCTTCGTTGCCTTTTATAATAGCAGCTCTTATGGGGATCATTAATTTCATTGCCTTAGTTTATTTATTTAAGGAAACACACCCAAAAAAAAAGAAAATTAAATGGGAGCTTACTAGGGGACCTAAAAAACTGCTCAAGATTTTTCGTATTTCTAAACTGCGTTTTTTACTTTTCATCCAGTCCTTATTTTTATTAAGTTGGATGATGATTTTTCAATCTTTTTCCTCTTATTCTTTTTTAGAGTTTAATTCTCCTCCAACCTGGATCGCTTTATGCTTTTTAGGACTTAGCTGGATCCTAGGAAGCTCTTTAATTAACCGCTTTTTAATCAAATGGTTTTCTTTAATTAATATCCCCTGCTACGGTTTATTAGCTTTAAGTGTACTACTTTGCATAGCTTCTTTTACTCATAAGTTTGTGTCTTTATCTGTTTTTGATTGCGTAGCAGCCTTTATCGCCTCTTTTACAACAGCAAACATATTCAACTTGATCTCCTTTTCTGCTTCATCGCATATTCAAGGAGAAATCATGGGATTGAGCCAAGCAGTGATTGCAATGGTTCAAATCTTAGCTCCGATAGTCATCGGGCTTTTCTTTCTACATTATACTCTGATCTATTTAACAGCCTCAGCTATTGCCTTAGGAGCTTTTTTGCTTTTGCTGTTTCACAAACCTTCTTTGCAATCTAAAATCGATGAGATTCAAACTGAAAAATAAATTAGCAAATGTAAAGTTACTTAGAAACCAATTCTATTTTTTCCATTTGTTTTTGGAAAAGCTCTGTATTCCAACTCTCAACAAATTTTCTATCTTTTGGCCTAAGAAAATTTTCTACATCACGCCGTGCTAATTTCCAATTTACAGAAGCGATTTTTTTTTCAAATTCTTTGAGAAGCCACTTTTTATTGAAGGGTATGTCTTTTTTTTTATATGGTCCGGATTGATAAAGAGCATTTTGTAATAACAGACCATTGATTGGGACTTTTTTTAAGAGATACCATAGAAAGTCAAACCAATCTCGTCCTTTTTCATATTTTCTACACAACAAGGCATGACATTTACTTGCAAATAAGCTTGGCAAGTCTTGTATCAAAATAGAAAAAGGATAGGGATAAGTTAAAAAAGCATTCTCAAAGCCAGAGCCTTCAGGAGGAAGTGTATCGATTTCTAATTTAATAATAATTTTCCGTTCATCAGATGGCAATCTGTCGTAAGTTAACTCAAGAATACGAGCAAAGGAATCTTCTTTTAAAAATGCTGTCCTTATAACCCCTTTAGCATCAGCTCGATCTTTAATTTCTAGGATTACACCTAAAGACTGAAATTCTAATTCAATGACTTTTAAATAAGGTTCCCATTGAAACGATTCATATTGAGATAAAAGTACAAAATCAAGATCTTCTGAAAACCTTTGTAATTGATGAACAATTCTTAAGGCCGTCCCTCCTTGAAAAGCCGATAATTTGAAAAAATCACTTCTTGCTAAAGCCGATAATGCAATTTCTTGATAAATTTCTTTCAGGGCATTGAGCTCTTCTCTCTTAGAATGCAGCGTATAACTTTTCAGCTTCTCTTGAATAATTGTGGTTGTCATAAGCCTAAATCCTTTTGTAAAACATAAAGTGCTTTTTTTACTCTGGGAGTTGGATAGTTTTCAATAAGACCCGCTAATAATTCTTTATCCGCTTTTTTAAAGCTTTCAGGTTCTATACGAAGATCTTCGGAAAGATCCTCAATCGATGGCCAGGTTCTTCTTCTTGCGTATATCATATCAGCTAAAGCTTTTACAGGAGCTGCAATAAATAAAGTTATTCCGTTTTGCAGATGCTGCTCAACTCCAAAAGGAAATGCTTCAATAGGAATATGTTCATAGGAAAAAACTCCAATCGGCGTTTCGAATTCTTTAGCCCTTTTAACCGATGCACAAGTTGTTGTTCTAACAGCTTCTGGTATCCACCCATGATAACTTAAAGCAGATTCGAAGCTAACATAAGAAGGACCATAGATAACAGTTGCGATCTCAAAAGAATCCACAAGCGGCTGCCTTGCATTTTTGATCACGTAAAAATCTCTTCGGATGGGAATAAGATAATTTTTTTTGATAGCTCTTTTAATAATTGCATGGCGAGAGTTTGAAGATTTATGCAGAATATGATGCAAGTCCGTTCCAGAAATATATGGCCTTGGCCAATCTAGTAAAATTTCAAAAAATTTTTCCATTAATAAAACCATGTAATTAACTGTCAAAAAATGACAGTTTCTAACATTAATATAACAAAGTGAGCGAATTTCCTGCAAGATATAGTCAAAAAATGACAATTTCTTACAAAAAATTCATATAGAATTATACCAGAAAATTATTCAAACTATTGTGGCTTTTGCAAACACTGCAGGAGGCACTTTGATTGTTGGTATTACAGATAAAATCAAAAGGGTAATTGGTCTTGCGAATATTTTAGGAGAAGATAGCATCCGTTTTAGAATACTTTTGGAAATATTGCGAGAGGGGGGACTCGAACCCCCACGAGAAAACCCACTACCACCTCAAGGTAGCGCGTCTACCAATTCCGCCACCCCCGCAAGAATATCAAGAAAAGATCTTAATGGTTTTGTTAAAATCAATTCAAGTAAAATTGCTCTTGCTCTATTCTTAGATTTAAAACTAGCCGATATGAAAAACCTTATGCGCTGCACCTGTTATTGCACAGCTTCTTCTTATGATATCCCTCGTTTATTCCAATACCTGCAAAGGATGGGCATCTGCCAGCTATTTCGCGATGTAATCCACCTCCAACTCCAAGAAGATGAACAGAAAAAAAAGGATGTTTTTTGTTTTTCCTATGGGGTGATTGTTTATTGGGGATTTAGTGAAGAAGAAGAAAAAGAGATTTTAGACTCTCTAAAAACCTTTGAAAAGGACCCTGGTAAATTAGAGCTAGATGAATTCACCTATGTCTACGGAGATACTTTCAAGATTGAAGAAGATGAAATTATGCTACAAAATCAAAATGATTTGACCAAATTAGCCATCTCACATGGCTTGGCTCAGTCGGTTAAATTAATTATCTTTGAAGATCTTGTACAAAAAAATATTGAACGCACAAAACACCTTCCTAGTGATTTAGCTCAAAAAGGCAAAATTCCCCTTTCTCGTAAAGAGATTTACCAGAAAATGGGTTATATATTTATTGAACGTAATTTTATTAATTTACATAGTGAAAGTCTTGACACTCCAGAATTCTTTTGGGACTATCCTGAACTAGAACCTTTTTATAGACGTACCTCTCACTATCTCGACATCAACAAACGTGTTGAGGTCCTCAATAAAAAGCTCAACGTCATGCACGAGCTCTTTCAAATCTTATCCAATGAGATTAATCATCAACATAGCTCTCGTTTAGAATGGACAATCATCTTACTTATTTTTATCGAAGTAACTTTGGCTGTTCTTCACGATCTCTTTCACATTATTTAATTTTTGCTAAGATATTTACTAATGATCTTTCTTTGCATATCCATATCAAGGGGAAATATTTCTAAAGAATCCTTTGGCATTTCATAAGCTTGTAGTATAGCAGCCATAAGTAAAGCTCTAGTAAATTGAATTTTTTTAGGAGCAACACTATTTCTGCCTCCATCAAAATTAATGGGGAACCCACAATTCAAAAGAGTGAGCTTTTCCCCCTCAATATCAGCATGGCAACTTTTGATATTTTTGTATTTTCTTCTGATATGCACTGCATCAAATTCCCGATCTGAAGAAGAAGCACTAACCAACACACATCCTTTTCTTACATATTTGTATTTACTAAAAGATATGCTTATTTCCCCAGTACATCCAATAATCATATCTGCTGCTTGCAGATGCTTTTCCAACCCCTCTTTATTTAGATTTTTATCGTAAACTTGTACATTGTAATCATTTTTTAAATCCATGTAGATAGAAGATCCAATCGCACCCCCTCCTATAATAAGAATTTGCTTAAAAGCAATTTTTAGTGCAGCTATACGTTTAAGGATTTTTTCTATTACAATATCTGCAATCATGGGAGATTCGTAAATCAATTTGGCCTGACTTCTAGCAACATTAATTACAGGGAATGCAAGGAGGCTAAGTTTGATTTTTTCATACCCAGAAGTTGTTTGTTCAATCCCAATGATATTTTTATAATTTTTGAAAAAATTCATGGATAATGTTAAGAACTGTCCCCCATCATCCATAAGAATGATTGTATGAAATTTTGAAAGATTTACTTTATATAAAATATTTTTTAAAAATTGGATTAAAATATTATAAAACTGATTATCAAAAGCTAAATGACTTTCAAAGGAAAAACTTAAAAAAGAAACTTGAATGCCCTCCTGATGCATTTCTTGCCACACAGAGTGGTTACTCGAATAACATTTTCCAATAAGGAAAATATTTTTAGGGTCTAGCCCAAAATCATAAAGAGACCTGAGCATCGTATGCGTTGTTTCTAAAATATGCTGACAGCCAATCAGAAGGACATTGCTTAAGGAAACTGAAGAATGGAATGACTTAACATACTCCAACAGAGGCATTTTTTTTATAGAAAACATTTTATTTTAAAATATATATTACATGAACTTAAAGCAGATAGGATATATTAAAAATATTTAAAAGGAAAAGCACCAAATGCATCGGATAACTTCTGCGTACAGGCTTGGAGTATATGCTCAATTAGAGGAACACATAGAAGGAATACAACATTTTGACGTCTTGCAATGCGTTTTGAGAAAAATGAGTATAACCCTTTTAATGGGCACTTTTGCCGCTATTGGCTTTTTGTTATCCATTAATCCTCCTATATTGCCATTCAGTTCGATTGCCATTTCCATATTTATTTGTTTATTTTCCTTTTTGATGAATACAATCATTTCAGCTATTGATTTGATCTTTATAGAAAGACTACTCATGAGCACTTTTATCGATGCTCTACGCCTTGAAAAAGAAAATCTTTGGCTTTTCCCTATACATTTTCACATGGTAAATTCTTCTAGGAAACATCATGGACGTTTATCAAAAAAACTACAGTTTTATATTGGATATAGCAAAGACTTACTCTTTCTATTATTTGTCTGCGTTTCTTTTCTACTTGGAATAAATAATTGGAAATGGATAGTGTTTTTTCTTATTCCTATTACCATCTTATGTATTTGGGGTTATGGAAGGCTGCTAAAAACATTGGCAGCAAAATCAGAAAGGCGCTTGTATAAAAATTTTGAAAAAGAATTGGGGAAACTAGGTTATGGATGAAAATATAACCCCTTCAGAGTCCTCAGACAGCTCAAAATTTATAGTAGACCCATTAAATGGATCGGAAAAATCCATCAATTATGGCTTATATTCCAAAGCTTTCTCCTACACTAAACATTACAATATTTTAAAAATAAGATATAAAATCGCACTGCTGGGATGGGTATTAGCAACATTTGTGGCTTTCAGTTATGTTTTATCAGGAAAAGAGATAGGAGCTCCTATCGATAAAATGATTTCTATTGCACTTGTTGCTATTTTTTCATCAAGAGGTGTTTTATTAATCTTGTTGCTCGATGCAGAAATCTACCACCGTTTATTAAATGCTTCCTTTTTAGCCAATTTAGAAATGGAAACAAAAGGCATAAGTGAATCAAGAATGCATACGAATATGATGAAATTGCTGGTACCGGAAATTAATCCGGAATCGCGTAAAGAATATGAAAAATCATTAACTCCACTAGCTCTTAAGTTTGAGAGGCTCCTTTGCTGGATTTTCACAGGTGAAAAAGAAGCAGGGTTAGATCCTGTGTTCTATGATGGTCTATTTTATTGCGGTAGTTGTTTTTGTCTCTGGGTAGTTGCAGGAATTTCTATCTCTACATATTTTTATTATCATTACTATACAATTGTTGCTATTGCTTGTGGAATATTAACTCCCATTATTTCTTTTCTTATTTGTGTCCTTTTAATTAAAAGGGTACTAAAATCTGGTATAACTAAGTTTAAAAAAGAAAAACATGAGTAAAAATCCAATCGAAGAACTTATTAGCAATTATAAAGAAAAAAAGATAGATAAATATAATTATATAGATAAGATGCAGTCTTTTAATAAAACACTTTTCCATCTTTCTAAAAGATTAAAAGCTACTGATGTTCATAAAATTGAAATACAGGATGACTTACTGCTATTTACAACCAGAAAAGATCATATAAAATTAACATTCAATGGATTAGACCGAAGAGGCGTACCTTTCGATATATTAAATTTTGGTTACTATGAAAAAGAAGATGAAGAAGTGCTCTTTTATCTACTCAAGAAAAATGCTGTCATTCTGGACATAGGAGCAAACATCGGCTGGTATTCTTTACTGTTTTCTAAAAGGCTTCCTCAATCAAAGATCTATGCTTTCGAACCCATACAAGATACCTATAAAAACCTAGTTACAAATATCAACTTGAACAAGAGTGATAATATCTTTCCTTTTCATATGGGCTTATCAGAAAAGAGAAACTCTTTGACTTATTATTATTTTCCTGAAGGATCTGTTCTTGCATCAGAGAAAAATCTGATCAATTGTCCTAAAGCAAAACAAATCACTTGCCAAGTGGATGCTTTAGATACATTCATATCCACCCAGAGACTAGATCAATTAGATTTTATCAAATGCGACGTAGAAGGGGCTGAACTATCTGTAATAAAGGGAGGGCTTAATACAATTAAGAATTTTTTACCTATATTATTTATCGAGTTATTTGAAAGATGGACTTTGCAATTTAACTACCACCCTAATGATGTAATTTATCTTTTAAAAAAAATAGGATACAAATGTTTTTTGGCTAATAAAGACAGATTAGATATCTGTCCCATATATAAAGAGACAGAAGAAGAAAGATTGAATTTTTTCTTTTTACATTCTCTGAAACATAGAGATTTAATAAACACACTATCCATTGACTCTTTATGCTAAAGAAAATTCCTATTCTCTGCATTCGCTTATATCAGCTCATGATTAGCCCTCTTCTAGGTAATTGTTGTCGTTTTTTTCCTAGCTGCTCTGACTACGCCATAGAAGCCATTCATGCTCACGGGTATAGAGCATTGTGGTTAATTGTAAAACGTATAGTAAAATGCCATCCTTGGCATCCTGGAGGCAATGATCCTATTCCTTAGCGAATAGGAATTTGTAAACAGCGTCCTGGGCGAATCTTATCCGTTTCCAATTGATTGATTTGCATGATTTCTTTAATGCTTACCTTGTGTGTGCGTGCTATTTTCCATAAATTATCTCCAGCTTGTACTTTGTATGTCTTATAAAGAGATTTTTTTATCTCAGGTTTTTCTACTTTCTTTGTCGGAATTTGTGAATAACCCAATGATTGCGCTGCTAGCTGCCATACAGCATCTGTACGCGGAGCTGCAAGCAATCCCTTCGATAAATTCTTTAATAGACAAGGAGAATCATTAAATAAATCAAAAAAAAGTAAAATATGCCTATTTTCTAACTGTTGTAGACAAAATTCCAGACTGCTTTCTAATAGTAGAAGAGCTGCTGTTTTAGATCTTTTCTCTAAATAGGCCAACAAAAACAGGCGACATCTTTCTATGGATAGATCTAAAGCTACCCTTTGAGATAAACTAAAATTCGTAAGATCCATCCATTCTCCTTCGCAAAGGAGATCAATTAATTGATTTGTTGAGCAAGAAATCCCTGTTTTAGAAAAAAGCATATAGACACTGTAATACTCTGAGGTAAGAGAAAAAGCATTAATCAAAGAAGAGGGATAGGGGCGAGCAGAACGCTTTAGTTCATAAAATAAACCCTGAGAAGTAAAGGGCCATTTTTCTGTTTTTGCAAAATGAATAATTGCTTGAAATTGATAGTCCGCTAGACCTGGAAAAACAGGTACTTCTATGATCTCGGATCCCTTTTCTTGGCTTAGGAGAATCGATCTTTTTTGTAGAGGAATTCCTCCTAGGGCCTTATCCAAATTAAAGTGGTGAAAAGCAACAAGGCAAGAAAGAGCAAGATCCCTTTTCTTAATACCCTGTTCTATAAAATCTGGATTTTCTAAACAGAGGAGGAGTTGTTGATAGGATAAAACAGAATAGGAGCGTAGGATCTCTAAATTGCTAGCAGATGGCAATTTTGTTGTTTCAGAAGTCAACGGTTTTAATTCAATGGATAAAGAGTCATTTTTATCCTTAATCACAAAATAAAAAAAAGTACCTAAAAGACTAACATTTAATGTTCCACTAACAATTAAAGCTTGGGTAAGCTTCTTTGTGCGAGTAATCCAGAGGCTATTTTCAGAAGTAGCGCGCATTATTTCCTGTTCCGAGATATGCAAATTTGGTATAAGATCTACAAGCTTAATACTAATTTGTCTTTTTGTTTTATGAAAGTCTCATTGTCTTCTTTAAAAGAATATGTAGATATTAACTTATCTACTCACGATTTATGCCAAGTATTAACTCTTGGTGGAATCGAGGTAGATGAAGTAATCGAAGCCCCTCTTAAGTTTAACAATGTTGTAGCAGCGACTATTTTAGAAGTTGTTTCCCATCCTAATTCTGGTCATTTAAAAGTGCTTAAGGTAAGTAACGGCGAGCAAGTTCTTCAGATAGTATGCGGATCTAAAAACTGTCGTGCAGGAATGCGCGTAGCTTTAGCTCAAATAGGAGCAACTCTGTATTTTAATGATAAACTTATAAAAATTGCCAAAAGCAAACTACGCGGTATAGAATCTTATGGGATGCTATGTGGACCAGATGAATTAGGGCTTACAGAGGCAGCAGATGAGATTTTACATCTTCCTGACCAAATAGAAGAAGGCACCGATCTAAAAGAAATATTTAAAGACACTATTCTTCAATTGTCTTTGACCCCAAATCTAGGTCACTCTATGAGTGTCTATGGGATCGCACGGGATTTATCCGCTCTTCTACAAATTCCTTTGAAGTTCCCCTCTTTTTCTCTACAAGAAGAAGAGATATCGATGGAAAACCTTATTAAGGTAGAGCTTATCGACCAAGTTCAATGCGAAAGATATGCCTGTAGAATGCTGCAAGGGGTTTCAGTAGGGCCTTCACCTCTTTGGCTGCAGAAAAAATTAGAGCAAGCAGGTTTTCGCAGTGTAAATAATGTTGTTGATATTGGAAATCTTATCTTACAAGAGCTAGGACAACCTTTGCATATTTTTGACTACCAAAACATTGCAGGCCATACTCTTCAAATCACTTCTACGACCCCCTTTTCAGAATTAGAAACGCTCGACTCAGTCACTCGCCTCATTCCTCCAGGTGTTTTGATGATTTGCGATAAAGAAAAACCTTTAGCATTTGCAGGTGTCCTCGGAGGTAAGAGTTCTGCTGTTTCCAATAAGACATCCGATGTGCTAATCGAAGCTGCTTATTTTATTCCCCAGTCGATTCGCAAAAGCAGTAAATGGCTTAAAACAAAGACCGATTCCTCGCAAAGGTTTGAGAAAGGAACAGATCCTAATTTTATCTCTAAGGCATTAGATTACGCTGTCTACCTCCTGCAAAAAGTTGCAGGTGGAAAAATTGTTAAAGGAACGATCGATAAGAAGACAAGCTCTTTTTCTCCCAAAAAAATTATCTGCAGACCAAAACGCATAAATCACATTTTAGGCACACAATTAAACCCTTCTGATATTTTCAGGATTTTCTTTTCTGCAGGTATGCACGTAACTGAACAATCTGCAGAACAATTTCAAGTTCTTGTTCCTTTTTTTCGACATGATTTACATCTTGAAATTGACTTGATTGAAGAAATAGCTCGTTTATATGGTTATAACAATATCGTCCAAACAACACCTACCCATATTTCCTCTCCACTTTTGCATTGCACTGCTTATCAACTAGAAAAACAACTTCGCGCTTATCTGTTAGAAGAAGGCCTTCAAGAATTCATAACCTGTAATTTGATTAGTCCAGACCAGTCTAAGAAAACCTCTGAAAATACACTTCCCTCTAGCTTTTCCATTTCTGTTCTACATCCTCACTCCCTTGATCAATCTGTTTTAAGATCTTCTCTTTTACCAGGTCTTTTACAAGTGGTTAAACATAATTACGATCGAGAAAATCAAGACCTGTCAGGATTTGAAATAGGTAAAATCCACTTCCATCTAAAGGATGAATATATTGAACAATCAGCTATTGGAATTATTCTAACCGGGAAAAGCTCTCCTTATCATATCGACCCCAAACCTCGAGCTTATGATTTTTTTGATATAAAAGGAGTCGTTGAAAATCTGTGCGCTCTTCTTCATGTTGATCCCATTAGTTTTAGCCCTTCACATCTACATAATTTCCATCCCAATAGGCAAGCCACTATTACATGCCAAGATAGTATCATTGGCTCTTTAGGCGAACTACATCCTAGGCATAGCTCAGAGCTTGGTATTGAACAGAGAATCTATTTTGCAGAAATAAACATAGAAGAGTTTACCCCTTTTATTAAACAAACCTCTCTTGTTAAACCTCTCATTTCTTTTCCTGGCTCAGAGAGAGATTGGACAATTACGATAGCGGATAAAATATCTATTGGCTCTATTTTAGAAATCATTAAAGCAAACTCTTCTTCACTTCTTGAGAAAATTACTCTTTTAGACCTTTACAAAAGTTCTCAAATCGGCAAAGATAGGAAAAACATAACTTTTCGTCTGTTCTATCGCGATAAATTTAAGACCATTGCCTTTGAAGCCGTTGAAAAAGAACATAGTCGAATTATAGAAACAGTGATCAAGAAGTTAGAACAATTACATATTTTATCTTAAAATGAGGTTCATCATGAAAAGACACCTGTTTATCCTTATGAGCGGTACGGCTTTTATCTTATCTGGCTGCGTTCATGATAACAGCGATAAAACAAGCGTTATATCCAAACGCTATGTTCATAAATACGGCTACCCCGTTCCTAAAGAAGAATGGCAAGAGCATAATTATCCAGGACAAGTAATCACAGCCCTTAGCGATGGAGTGACTGTTACAGCAACCTATGAAAATGGTAAATTACACGGTCCTACCACTCATACCTTTGCTCATAGTCAAGCAATTGAAAAATGCATTGTATATAATCAAGGACAAAAAGTGAAAGAAACGAGTTACAACTCTAATTCCATGCCTTTACAAGAGTGGATTCAACTCTCTCCTCAGCGCTACTCTCTTACTAGTTGGTATGTAGAAGGCTGTCCTATGATGGTTGAAGAATATGCAGGAAATGAACTCATAGAAGGACAATATTTTACTGCCTTAAACGAAATAGAAGCACGAGTGGAAAAGGGAAATGGTATTCGTATTTCTCGAGACCAAACAGGATCCCTACTTTCTAAAGAAATGATTGAAGACGGTTATACAGTAAAAAAAGAGACCTACTACCCTAGTGGAGCTCCTGAATCAATTGCATATTACGCCTTAGGCAAACTTAATGGGAACAAACAAACATTTACAGCTAATGGGGAACCTCTTGCTTTAGAAGAGTGGGTAAATGGCCAGCTACACGGGAAAGCTACTTACTTTAGAAATGGCAACCGCTATCTAGAAATTTCTTATTTAAACAATCAAAAAAATGGAACTGAACGACATTACACCGATGGTGATCTACTAACTCAAGAAATCCATTGGGAAAATGATCTTAAACACGGACCTACTATTTATTATACCGATTCCGATATCCAACAACATTGGTTTTATGCAGGACAACTCGTTAGTAAAAAGAAGTTTGACGATTATAATCAAATGGATCAAATGGTTGCAGATATCTCGGATGATGTAAAAATACACATTCGATAGCACAACTTAGTCTTTGCTAAAAAATTGTATGCAGCATTCATTCAATCAAGGTCCCTCTATTTGTTTGCAGATAGAATGCAAAAACAGCATTCTCTCTAAAGTGACCTTAACTAAGTCATCGCATTTTGCATGTCTTATCTCAGAAGAATGCGACCTCGATACAACACAAACCATTATAAAATGGTTAACCCAGTACAGCTATCGAAAAGATCCTAGTCCTTTAAATCTTAACTTGCCTAGGCTCCCCTTATTTTATCAAAAAGTATTGATTCATTTGCAAAACCTACCTTTTGCGCAACTAGTCACTTATGGTAATCTCGCTTCTACAATTGGTCATCCAAAAGCAGCGCGCGCTGTAGGATCTGCTTGTAAGATCAACCCATTCCCTCTTTTTATTCCCTGTCATCGAGTGGTTGCAGCTGACAATATAGGAGGTTTTGCCTATGATCTTTCGATTAAACAAGCCCTATTACAATTCGAAATGGATTTAACTCCCTAATAGGTTGCTTTAACAAGGAAAATTTATTTCGAACTAGGCCTATCCAAGAGGAAGCCAAACGACCACTATTGCTTTTTAGACGATCAAGAAAACTAGATTTATTAACGTCGGCTAGAGATATATTATTTGAAATTTCCATACTAAGATCCGAAATTTTACTGCTGAAAAATTCCAATACCTCTTTATTAAATTTCTGAGAAACCAGATAGGTAACCCTGATAGCAGCCATATAAACAGCTCCATCCATAGGAGAAATAAATCTCATGCACCTACCTGATAAAAATCCACCTACTGCATATAAAGTCGTTTCTTGAGGAGGCAAGTTTGTTTACAAAAATCGATAACGTTCATAATTATACTTCCTTAAATTGTTAAACATTGGTTAGAAAATTATTATAAAATAATTATACTTTATATAAAGGCATAACAATTAATTTTATAATAAATATCTAAATAATTCTAAATCTAACACAGTTTAAAGAAGTACATGTATAATTTTTTTCTATCCTCGCATATAATCAATTAATAAACCGGAAAAAAAGCCCGTAATCCCTGAAACAATAGAAACTTTTACTGCGGTTTCTAGAGTAAGTTGTCCTTTTAGAGATTGTTTCCCCATGAGAGCAAGAGCTTTATTACCAGCTTTATAACTCAGGTAAACACTAGTCACTAGTAAAGGCATAACCATAAACTCGTTAACACTTTTCCCCATGCGATTAGAGAGTTTAGAGAGAATAGCATTTCCAATCATATCTGCAGATTGATAGGCAACACAGCTAGCAACCGCATAGACAGCTCCATGCAGAGGGGAAATTCCACAAAATTTTCCCGCTACATATCCGCCTATTGCGGTTAAAGTAGTAATTCTAAGGGAAAAAATTTGATTGCAAAAATCACAGCTCTGAGAGAAAATTTGATTGCAAAAATCACAGCTCTTCATATAGATGTCCTTTTAATTTTATTCATCTGGCAATTAGAAGTTTATAAGAAATCCATACCAAAAATCCAATGAAATCTTTATAAAAGATAAAATGTAAGTGATTGATATATAAGAATTTTAGTTTAAAAACTATTTCAGAAAAAGTTATTTTCTACAGAGAAAAGAAAGCTAAGTAATATACTTAATATCATTAGAAAAAAGACATTACAAGCATTAAACCCATTGAATTTTTCTAATAGATTGAGTGATAAAACTTAGCTCATATGCAATCCACATCAAACTTTTTAACAAGAAACCAAAAAGACATTCTTAAAGCTCGACACAGACAGGAGCGAGATAAAAGATTGTGCGACAGGATCAAATCTATTTATGCAACTCAAGGTTTATGTAAAGCAAGAGGTGCCTGGCTCAGCTAAAAAAGTCATGAGTTTCATCAAAGAGCTTTGCCATTACATATACTCTATCAGCGGCTATTTCTCTAGGACACCGTTTAAATTTTGTATATAAAAAACCAAAGTTAGTGCCAGGGAAAGCTAGCGCAGAGAAGCAAGAGAGTTTTCTAAAAGAGCTAGAAGAACAACATTCTGAAACAGACGTATAGATCTACCTAGATGGAGTGCACCCTCAGCATAACTCTAAACCCTCTTATGGATGGTTTGAAAAAAAATCAAAAGCTCTACTAAAAGCAAATACAGTTCGTCAACGTATAAATATTCATGGAGCACTAGACGCTAACAACCTTAAAGTGACTACGGTGATTGCAGACTCCATAAATGCACAATCTACAAGTAATGTATTTCAGAAATTAGAAGAGCAATACCGTTATGCGGACCGTATTATAACGATATGTGATAATGCAAGTTACTATAGATCAAAGCTGATTTCTGCATATCTTAAGGACTCTAGAAT
>PSRO01000012.1 GCA_003176115.1 Chlamydiota bacterium
ATGAGAACCCGTCGATTTTCAGAAGAACAAATTATCCAAATACTAAAAGAAGGAGAAGGAGGGTCTATAGCAGAGGGGTTTTAGCATGAAGCTTTTTCCGTCCTCGATACCCTCCATCTGTTTTTCTTTTAATAGCAAATTTTTTTATATCGCGACAGGATGTAATTCTTGAACTTTTAAAATATAGATGATAATAATTTTAGCTTTTCAAAAGTGTTTAGTAGATATTTCTGCAGCATTAAGGGAAACCATGGAACCGGAAGGAAGTTGTAAATTCAGTGTGCCATCAGGATTTATGGAATGACAAATTCCTTGTATTTTTTGATTTCCCACGTGGCAGACAATCTCTTCACCTTGAAAAGCGAGCAACTTTTGATAGATGGGTTGAAAATGAGTAAACCCAGAAGAAGAAAGCAATCTGAGATAGTTGTAAAACGTATATAAAATGGGATTTAAAATGGTACCTAGTACCCACGTCTTTTTACTAAAGAGCATTAAGGAAGTGGCTTTTTGGTCTACCTTTTTCAGATGCTCTTCGCTCGTATTTACATTAAGGCCCATTCCAAGTACAATTTCTAGTTTTTCAGCATGAAGCACCTCTACTAAGATGCCTGCTATTTTTCTCTTCTTGAGCAATAGATCGTTTGGCCATTTAAGTTGCAGAGGAAAGCCTTTATTTTCTAAAACATGATTGCAAGCTAGGGCTAGAATTTGTCCTAGATTTATAAGATAGGGGTAATCTAAGGGAAGTGCAAAAAATAAGGTTGCATAAATATTTCCAGGAGGAGAAATCCAGCTGCGTTTAAACCTACCATACCCTTTTGTTTGTTGGTTAGCTGTGATAACACTTATATGATTCCGATTTAAAAGAGCGACATTTCTTTTAGTCCAACTATTTGTAGAGTCAATTGTTGCAAAATGGATATAGTCAAACTTTGGTTTAACAGGTAAGTCCATAGGAGTTCTCCTAGACAAAATTGGATCAAATACGTAATTTGTGTCCAAATAAGTATATAAAGAAGCTAATTATGTGGGATTATCGGTATTTAAGTCGCCTTGATTTTAGGATGATTCCCATTATATTGGTTTTAATGGTAATTAGTGTGCTGGTTATTGCTTCTATGACTGGTGCTAATTTCGATGAAGAAGAGACTATCGTATTTACTATATGGGTCGTGAAGCAAATACGATTTTTTACTATTGGTTGGATTGTCTATTTTATAATTGCTGCATTAGACTATCGTAAATTTAAAGAATGGGTATGGCTTTTTTATTTAGGGATACTTATTTTACTGATAGGGCTTTTTTTTATTCCTACAGTACATAACGTACAAAGATGGTATAGAGTTCCTGGCATTCCTTTTGATATACAGCCATCTGAAGGAGCAAAATTGGTGGTGATAATGGCTTTGAGTTTATATTTGGAGAATCATAAGTGGCATATCCAATATATGCGTGTTCCTTATCAAGCTTTACTCATTGTTCTTGTTCCTTTTTTTTTGATTTTAAAACAACCTGATTTAGGTACCGCTCTTGTTTTATATCCTATTGCACTTATTTTATTTTATTTAGGAGGAGTACGAAAAAAAATCATTAAAATCATGTTTTATTTAGCATTATTTGCCTTGGGTTGTGTGAGTCTGGTTTTTTTAAATATTTTATCCCATGAACAGATTCGACCTTATGCAACAAAGATTTTAAAAGAATATCAATATGAAAGGCTCAATCCAAATACCTATCATCAAAAAGCTTCTCAAATAGCAACCGCATTAGGATCTTGGACTGGTAGTGGTTGGCGTAACAGCGATTTTTCTGGTAAACAATGGCTGCCTGCTGCTCATACAGATTCTGTATTTGCTGCTTTTTCTGAGGAATTTGGTGTAATAGGAGTATTTTTCTTGCTGCTCTTTTTTTCTGGATTGATCTATTTTGGGTTTCAGGTAACTGCAATAGCAAATGATGATTTCGGGCGCTTGCTATCTGCAGGAATTACAGCCTATTTAGCTGTACATATGATTATCAATATGGGAATGATGTGCGGCTTTTTACCTATTACTGGGGTGCCTTTGCTATTGATTACTTACGGAGGATCGTCGGTAATTTCAACAATGGCAGCTTTAGGGATTTTACAAAGTATTTATAGCAGAAGGTTTATGTTTTAATGAGTCAACATTCATTTCTTTTTAATGCAGGTACTTGGATAGGGCAGGGAATGATTCAACTGAACATGGTAGCAGAAGATCTTGCCTTTTTTACCCGCTGGAATATAGAAAATAAAGACAGCTTAAATAAAATTGCTTGTGAGCAAGAGATACAAATTAAGGGTTTTGCCGATATGATGCGTAATCAATTTTGTATTTCTCATATGGAGCATGGAGAATTTATCATTGATTTAGAAAATCAAGTGATGGGTAAAATTCAAGGTAAGGGTTTAACCAATGATAAAATTATTGCCTGGGAATTTAGAAGCAATGAGATTGGCTTTGAGGGTTTTGAGGTTTATGAAAAACAGGAAGACCAAAGCTATTTATTGCGAGCAGAATATGCAACAGCAGATCAATTTCGCACTCTTATTCAAGGACGTGTATGGCAAAAAGTCGATTAATAATTATTATTTCCATAGCATTATTAACAGGTTGTTGTTCTTCTTATTTTGCAATGACCGATAGAAGTTTTTGTGAAATTGAGATAGGTGTTTTAATTAATGAAATACAATGTCAGGTAGGGGATCCTTATGCAATTTGCATACGCGAAGATGGAGCAGAAGAATACCAATATATAGAGAGGATTGACTTAGGCAATGGTCTTGTTATGGAAAAGCATTATTTTTTGATTGTAAAGGACGATAGAGTCATTAGTAAACGTCTGGTGCGTAGACTTCCTCCTTCTTACAATCTTCTTTATGAAACAGAACCTAACTATCCATCATACAACTATCCATTATATCCTTCTCCGTAGGTTTTGTAATAGGCGCAATAAAGAGCAATTACTTCATAGGTTTAATTGATGAGGATTGCTTAATTATTTTGTAAAAAATATTCGGCATCGATCAGATTAGAACCAGTTTTCTCTCTAAAGCATTTTATTTCCAGGACCAATTTTGGTTCCATAATAGTTCCTGAATATGTAAAAGATGATCCTTGTTTATTCAATCTAATATTATTAAAGTTTGTGCTTAATGAACCTGAAGTGTTTTTGTTTGTTTTTAGATAATTATATCTTTCTGTCCGATCTGTTGAAGAGATAACAGAGAAGTATTTGTACCCGTTTTGCAGAGCTAGCTCAGAAGCTCTTTTTAAAGCGTACTGCATGACTTTTTCCTGGGAAGTAAACTCATTTCCTTTGAAGGTAACTAAAAGAGTCAGATGTGGTTTTTATTTCTGAATACCCGCCGTTAAATCCTAATGCCTTATAGCTAGTAGCACATCCAGAAAGTATAAGAAATGCCGCTGTCGAAATAGAAAAAATGGTAAAGGAGAAGTTTATAACGGCCTTTAAATTTTAAAAAAATAGTAGTTTATTTTATAGGGAAGTTAAGCAACGAGAAACAAAGGATACAACGGATGTTGTATCCTTCTAGTCTAAAAACAAAAGCCATCGCTTTTTATGGATAACGTATCTTAAGCAGCTTTGGCCGGTTTGCCGGCAGAAGATAATTGCTTAACTGTAATGTGCACACCAGCTGCAACAGGAAGTATTTTTAGTTTATCAAGTGTATCTAGTGTGGGGTCTAGGATTTCTAACATACGTCTACAGGTACGCGATTCAAACTGTTCATGAGATTTGCGATCACCGTGAGGGGATCTTAAGACGGTATATCCCTGCTTCTTGGTAGGCAGAGGAATAGGACCTGCTACTCTAGCTCCAGTGCGTTTTGCTGTTTCGATAATGTCAATTACAGCACGATCTAAAACGCGTTGATCATAGCCTTTAAGGCGAATGCGTATTTTCTTTTTTTCTTTTTTAGCCATAATATACTTGTTTGTTTTTATTTTTTCACAATTGTATCTTGAATTTTTTGAGGAACGCGCTCAAAATGAGAAGGTTCCATTACATAACTAGCGCGTCCTGAACTAAGAGAACGAAGCTGTGTGGAATATCCAAACATTTCACTTAAAGGAACTTCTGATTCAATCAGAATCATTGCTTTTTGCGTAATTTGATTGAGGATTTTACCACGACGACGATTGATATCACCTATAACATCTCCCATGAATTGCTCTGGGGTAGACACGGAAACTTTCATGATTGGTTCGAGTAAAATAGGCGAGCTCTTGCGTGCTGCTTCTTTAACAGCCATTGATCCGCAGATTTTAAAGGCCATTTCGCTTGAGTCAACTTCATGATAAGATCCGTAAACAATAGAAACTTTTACATCAACAAGGCCATAACCAGCTAGGACACCTGTTGCAAGTCCTTCGTTAACTCCTTTAATAACCGCTGGGATGTATTCTTTAGGGATAACACCACCGACGATTTTACTAACAACTTCATTACCTTTGCCTTGTTCGTTAGGCTCGATTTCCAAGACAACATGTGCGTATTGACCACGTCCACCAGATTGTTTAATGTACTTTGTTTCTGTCTTGCAAGGTTTTGTAATAGTTTCCTTATAGGCGACCTCTGGTTTACCTACGTTTGCTTCTACAGAAAACTCACGGAACATGCGATCTCGAAGAATTTCTAGATGCAATTCTCCCATTCCGGCAATAATTGTTTGGCCCGTTTCTTCGTTGGTAAATACGCGAAACGTAGGGTCTTCTTCAGAGAGCGCTCCCAAGGCCACAGAGAGTCTCTCTCTGTTCTCTTTTGACTTTGGCTCAATTGCCATAGAGATCACAGGTTCAGGAAATTCCATTTTTTCCAATAAAAGAGGGGAGTTCTCGCTACATAACGTATCTCCTGTGCTTGTATATTTTAATCCGATACAAGCTGCGATATCCCCTGTAAAGAAATCATCGCGGTCTTTACGTTGGTTCGCGTGCATTTCTAATAGACGCGAGATCCTTTCTTTTTTGTCTTTTGTTGTATTCATTAACGTGCTTCCTTTAGAAAGAACACCTGAATAAATACGTACAAAAGTCAATCTACCTACATAAGGATCGGTTGTAATTTTAAATGCTAAAGCAGCCAGAGGCCCATCGTCTTTAGGCTCTAGTGTCATTTGTTCGTCTGTTATCGCATTAATTCCTTTAATTAACCCTCGATCAAGGGGAGATGGCATCCAGTTAACAATCGCATCCAGCAGAGGTTGTACCCCTTTGTTTTTGAATGCTGTTCCACACAAAACCGGATTCAATCGATTTTGACAAACCGCCTTGCGAATAGCGATATGAATCTCATTTTCTGTTAGACTGTCTGGGTTTTCTAGCACCTTTGTCATGAATTCTTCATTTTCTTCATCAACGGTCGCTAGTTCTTCGAGCAATTGTTGACGCATCTCTTGGCATTTAGTAAGGAGATCTTCTGGGATTTCTGCTACTTCGTATTTAGCACCTAAAGTCTCATCTAAAAAGAGATATGCTTTCATTTTGATTAAATCAACCATCCCTTTAAAAAATCCTTCTGCACCAATAGGGCATTGAACAGGGATAGCATTAGCACCTAGTTTATCTTTCATAGAATCAACTGCCATAAAGAAGTCAGCCCCTACGCGATCCATTTTGTTAATAAATGCAATACGCGGAACGTGATAGCGCTCTGCTTGACGCCAAACGGTTTCTGACTGAGGTTGTACTCCTGCTACTGCGTCAAATACGGCAACAGCACCATCTAAAACTCTAAGAGAGCGCTCTACTTCTACTGTAAAATCAACGTGTCCTGGGGTGTCTATAATGTTGATTTTACAATCCTCCCCATCTTTATCTGGCCAATATACAGTGGTAGATGCCGAGGTGATAGTAATGCCTCTTTCACGCTCTTGTTCCATGAAGTCCATGGTCGCAGCGCCCTCATGCACCTCACCAATGCGGTGAGAGCGTCCAGAATAGTAGAGGATACGTTCAGTTGTGGTTGTTTTACCAGCATCAATATGCGCCATGATACCAACATTGCGTACTCTTTCTAACTTATCTTTTTCCGGTCGTTGATTCATAAAGCTCCTTTACCATTTATAATGGGCAAATGCACGGTTCGATTCTGCCATGCGATGTGTATCATCTTTTTTCTTAATAGTAGTACCTTGATTGTTGTAACAGTCTACCAGTTCAGTACAAAGAGCTTCTTCCATGGACCTTCCAGCTTTAGCGCGAGAATAGTTGATAATCCAAGTCATGGCCATGGAAGTTCTACGATCGGCAGGAATTTCAATAGGGACTTGATAAGTAGCGCCCCCAATACGCCGAGATTTTACTTCTAAAGAAGGTTTTGCATTCTCTAGAGCTTGTAAAAAATCATTTAATATATCAGTAGATTTAATTTTTTTAGCAAAGGCTTCTATAGCATTATAGACAATGCGGCGAGCAGTAGATTTTTTGCCGCTAATCATAGCCTTATTAATCAATTTAGCGACAACTTCACTTTTATAATGTGGGTCTGGCTCAGGTTGCCTCTTAATAGCACGACGTCTTCTTGACATAAATTTCCTTCTTTCAAAATAGTGATCTTCACTTGAGCACTTTTGCTCGGCCCACGATTGACCCTTTTATTAAAAAAAAAGAGACAGTTGAGGGCCAGGATTTCCATACTTTGGATATCCTAAGATTACTTTACTTAGGGCGCTTTGCACCGTATTTAGATCTGGATTGTTTTCGATCTTTTACTGCGGCACAATCAAGAGCTCCTCTTACAACGTGATAACGTACACCAGGGAGGTCTTTCACTTTTCCACCACGAACCAGTACGATACTGTGCTCTTGTAGGTTATGACCCTCTCCTCCGATGTAAGCAATGATTTCTTTCCCATTGGATAGGCGTATCCATGCGACCTTTCTTAAAGCGGAGTTTGGCTTTTTTGGAGTTTTTGTCTTTACCTGAACACAAACGCCGCGCTTTTGCGGACAATTCTGTAAAGCGGGGGACTTCTCTCTTTTTCTTTTTGACTTACGTCCAAAACGCACTAATTGATTAATTGTTGGCATTTTTGCCCTTCTCCTTGAGCGAGTTAATTAAAAAAAAGAAGCCTTAGGAAAAAGCTTCTGCTATTTCTTAGTATACAACATGGAAGAAAATATAACTGGGAACAACATTTCTTGCAAAAAGATTATCAAAAAGCTTGTTTAAAAATTTTTTTAAACAGCTTTCTTGAGCATTTATTGAGAAATTTAATTTTAAAAATTAGACTTATCATATAAATAAAGATTAAACAAGGGTTATTAGGATGAAGATATTTAAATTTTTTTTAATAAGTTTACTTGGGTTGATTTTAGGATCTGGTAATACGGGAACTTTTAGAAAACCAGGTATAGTGATTTCTTCTATCCGTAATAACATGGAAGAGATGCTACATTATCATGTAGAGCATAAAGAATTTAATGAACTGCTTGCTAAACGTAGCTTAAGAATTTATATCGAGCAGTTTGATAGTAATAAAAACTATTTACTTTTTGATGAAATTGATACCTATCTTAATCCATCTCGCGAATTGTTAACTCAAATGGTGGAGCAATATAAACAAGGGCATTTTATAGTTTTCCAAGAATTGGATAAAATCATAAGAAATTCCATTAAAAGAGAACGTGCTTATCGAGTAGTACTGCAAAAAGAACTTATAAAAGCAGCAGGAAAACCAACAAATCACAAGACCTACTCTGATTATCCCCGTACTAAAGAGGAGCTACAAGCAAGAATTAAAAACCACTTACAAAAAATTATTGCATTTGAAAAGAAACAAAATCCAAATAGAGAGTTTGATGCTGCGTATATTCAAAAGGTATTTGTTTTATGGGAAAAACGTTTATCTCGTTTAGAGGATGCTTATCTGGATATAGATGCCCAGGGTAAAAAATTGACGAAAAGCGCTTTAGAAGAACAAATGTCTATGCATGTACTTAAAGCGATGGCAAAAAGCTTAGATGCGCATACCTGCTATTTTAGTCCTAAAGAAGCTATAGAAATGCGTACTTGTCTAGAAAAACAATTCGAAGGAATTGGTGTAGTATTAACCGAATCTGTTGAAGGAGTTGTTATTAGTGATTTAGTTAAAGGAGGACCAGCTTATCGCGCAGGCAAAATTACGCCAGGAGATGTGCTTATATCTATTGATGGAAAATCTATTGCTCAGCTCTCCTATGAACAAGTATTAGACTGTCTACAGAGCGTGAATAAACGCAAGATTGAATTAGGATTAAAAAGAATACAAGATAAGCAAGAGGTGAATTATTTTATAGCACTACAAAAAGAAAAAATCATTATGGAGCAAGATCGCCTACAATACACTTTTGAACCATTTGGTGATGGAATTATTGGAAAACTCACTCTTCCTTCTTTTTATGAAAGTAAAGACAGTTCAAGTTGCGAAGCAGATATTCGATCTGCTTTAAGAGAGCTGAAAAAGCAGGGGAATCTGCTTGGTTTGGTTTTAGATTTAAGGGATAATTCTGGTGGATTCTTAACACAAGCTGTTAAAGTTGCGGGTCTTTTCATTTCTAATGGAGTGATTGTTGTTTCTAAGTACGCTCAAGAAGAAATACAATATTTACGGGAGTTAGATGGAAAGAATTACTATGATGGGCCGCTTGTTATTTTAACTTCAAAACTCTCAGCTTCTGCTGCTGAAATTGTAGCACAAGCATTGCAGGACTATGGTGTTGCCTTAGTAATAGGAGATGAGAGAACGTATGGAAAAGGCACTATTCAATTTCAAACTGTGACAAGAGAAAAAGCGCCTTCTTTTTTTAAAGTAACCGTCGGTAGATATTACACCGTTTCGGGAGTCTCTACACAAATCGAAGGAGTAAAAGCTAATATTGTAGTTCCTACTCGGTATTTTATTTATGATGTAGGAGAGAGATTTCTACAATATCCTCTAAAATGTGATCGAATTCCATCGGTGTATGTAGATCCTTTAATAGATATAAATCCTCAACAAATCAACTGGTTTCAAAAACATTATTTGCCAAATCTTCAGGGGAAGATCACTAGATGGAATCAAATGGAATCTCTTTTAACAGTAAATAGCAGTCAAAGGCTCAATCGAAATAAAAATTTTTCTTTGTTTCTAGATATTAAAAAACAAGAAAAGGAGGGAAAAGAAAATGCTTTAACAGTAAACCTCAATTGGGGAATAGAAGATCTGCAAATGGCTGAGGCATTAAATATTTTAAAGGATATGGCGTTATTAGAAAATAGCATGCAAAACTTTAATAAAAGATAAACAATCTATTGCAAAAAATCATCTGGCTTTATATCTTTTTTGATTCACCAGTATGGCCAGATAGCTCAGTCGGTAGAGCAGAGGCCTGAAAAGCCTTGTGTCGCCGGTTCGATTCCGGCTCTGGCCACATCAGCGGAGGCATTTTCAGAAATGATGATGTCTTCGCGTTTTTCATTTTACCTATTAGTTTTCTGAAGGATAAGAGCAAGCGCTGGGTTCAGCGTCGTGGTTCGATAATTTCCATCTTGAAAGACCAATTTTGCGGAGAAGATCGAACCAAGTAACTTTTTTTTGGCTTGCGGTTCTGCTTCTTGAAAATACCAAGACAAGTCTTTCAAAAGGCTCATCCCATAGCGGACATATTTCTCAAATGCTGTATCTGTAATTTCCAAATCATTAGACCTCTTTCGAAACTCATTAA
>PSRO01000003.1 GCA_003176115.1 Chlamydiota bacterium
CTATTGGGCTATTGGATGAATTTCTTAAGTCGGCAAATTTGTTTAAACATACATTGAATTCAAGATAGGTTCATATTTTTAGAAAAAAAACAATAATAATTAATATTGAACCGGTATGATTGTTTATGAAATCTAAATTTTACCCCCCCCTCTTTTATAGATTAAGATGAATCTTGCCAAACTTTTAAAATTACTTTTTTTGTCATAGCTAACTCTTGAGAAACTCTATTCTTAGCTATTCTTTTCCCAAAAATACTAGATTGACTATAATCATAGCTCAACTGATCTGGGAGAAAAAATGGACAGCAAAATATCGATGGATGACATTGTGGCTCTTTGTAAGAGAAGAGGTTTTATCTTTCAAAGCTCCGAAATTTATGGGGGCCTTCAAGGAATATATGACTATGGTCCTTTAGGGGTTGAGCTAAAAAATCATTTGAAATCAGCCTGGTGGAAATCTATCGTCTATGAAAGAGATGATATTGAGGGTTTAGAATGCTCGATCATTACCCATCGTTTAACACTAAAGTACTCCGGTCATGAAGATACTTTTACCGATCCTATGGTGGATTGTCGGCAATGCAAGCACCGTATGAGAGTAGATCATATCGTTGACCATCAATGTGATCATTGCGGATCTAAAGATTTAACAGAATCCCGCAATTTTAATTTAATGTTCCGTACTAGTTTAGGGCCTGTTGACGATGGAACAAGCTTTGCTTATCTTCGTCCAGAAACAGCACAAAGCATCTTTATCAATTTCAAACACGTAGTCGATTCAACCTCAAGAAAAATCCCTTTCGGTATTGCACAAATGGGAAAAGCATTCCGTAATGAGGTCACTCCCAGAAATTTTATTTTTAGAATGCGTGAATTTGAACAAATGGAGCTCGAGTTTTTTGTAAATCCAGGTGAAGACGAAACCTGGCATAAAGCCTGGGTAGACAATCGATTAGATTGGTGGAAAGAACAAGGCCTTCAAGCAGAAAACCTTCAATTACAACCACAAAAAAAAGAAGAGCTGGCGCATTATTCAAAAGCCACCACCGATATTTTATATAGATTTCCACATGGTTTTGAAGAATTAGAAGGAATTGCCAATCGAACAGATTTCGATTTAGGATCTCATACCAAAGCTAAGGAAGAATTCCAGTTATTTGCTAGTGTAGCAACTAACAATGATTCGAATACAAAACTTGGTATTCAAGATCCTCAGACCAAAGAATATATCATCCCTTTTGTGATTGAACCTTCTGCTGGTTTAGATCGCGGAGTATTAGCCATTTTAACGCAGGCTTTTACAAAAGAACTGTTACCGGAAGGACAAAAGCGTATTGTTCTAAAGCTAAAACCTCATTTAGCTCCGATTAAAGCAGCTGTTGTTCCCTTAGCTCGTAATAATGAAAAAATTGTGACAAAAGCTAAAGAAATTAAATATCTCTTACAAAAACTAGGCATTGGTCGTATTAAATATGAAGATACGGGAAACGTAGGTAAAGCCTATCGGCGTAATGATGAGATTGGAACACCACTTTGTATTACAGTGGATTTTGATACTTTTGAAAATGCAGAAGAGACTGTTACGATTAGAGACCGCGATTCGATGCAACAACAAAGGATTGCAGTTAAAGAACTCATTTCCTTCATTAAAAACTACTTTTCTTAAAAACATGTAAGATCGCTCTTGTTATAGAGCGATCTTTAAAAACTTCTTACAAAATGGTGCAACTATTATTTGAACCACCGGTAGAATACACAGCAGTAGATTTAGAACCAACATCTGAGCTAGCGCCTCTAGCCATCACTTTACCACCATCGTACGTGACGGGTCCTGATGTGCCAGAAGAAGATGAACCACGAGCTTTTTCAGCATACGCATCATATATGCCTCGACTTTTCCAACTAAGGACTGTCTTAATAGCAGCAGACTCTTCTGCTTTACTAAAAGACTTCCCTGCATTTATTTCAGCAACCGAGTTACTAGGATCTATATACATAACATTAGGTACGTGCTTGTCTCTAGGAGGAATAGGTCCATATTGTATAGGGAGAACCGTACCTGGAGTATTCTTATTTTTCGGCTCAAAGTTTTTTTTCGTTTCTGGCCTACTTCCTTTACTCCCCTTGCTTCCTTTGTCACCTCCTCCACTTTTTTTACCTTTAGCTTCTAAGCTAACAACATCATCCATTGAGCTTGGTGCAAATATTGACTTGGTTATTGCTGACATTTTATTCTCCTTCTTGTAAATTTTCTTGCAATTTCCTGTATAAAAAAGAGGACTCCTGCTTCATGCGATTCAAAAGATCTACTTTATAATCTTTATGAAAAGAAGATCTTCTTTCCCATAGATCTTGCAGTTGTTTTATATTTTGATAGAGAACCTGCCAAGAATCAATAATCTCTTCCATAGCAAAAGCTTCTTCATCGAGCAGAACTCCTTTCTCTGCTGATTGAATATAAACATCTCGCATTTCTTCAAGATTTTTTATAAATTGCTCACTTGCTTGTAAGAAAAAATCAAGTTCTTGCAGCTCTTTAGAATCCATACACCACCTGTTATTTTAAGCAAGTTAAGATATTTGCTTAAATTCACTGTCCGAAGGTAAATTTTTTACTCATTTTAAGTAAATAAAAAATTTATTTTTATTAATCTTTATAAAGAGGTGAATGTTCTCTAAAAATATCTTGCATACCAAGCACAAAAATTTAAACTTGTAGGAGACAGTATAATGAGGAATTAAAGAGTTTAAGAGAAAATGACGTGGATAAAACAAAACCTCATAAAAGATCCTTTCTTTTATGAGGTAATTCAAGGTTCACCTATTTAAAAATCCATACCGCCCATCATTCCACCCATATTAGGCATAGAAGGAACTGCTTTTGATTTGGGTTTAGGTTTTTTTGTAATTCAGCAGCAACTGTTAATAGCATGCCTGAAACAGAAGCTGCTTACTTCTGCAATAGTGATTATGCCATCTTGACCCACTTTCTGCATGGCCTTAGCTACGATTTCTCCAATTTCAGCATTGGCAGAAATTGTCGCAACTTGCTTGATTTCTTTCATTGCTTGTAATAGGAATTGCTAACTTGTCTAAAGCGGTTAGAAGGTGAACAACCGCTTTATCCATTCCCTTTTTCAGCAACATCGGATTTGCACCAGTTCCCACGCTTCTCATACCTTCTTTATAAATAACATACACAAGAACAATTGCAGTCATCGCCTGCAGTATCTGATGCTCTGCTAGAAGCTTGCTTGACTAGTTGCGCTCCTACATTTTCAAAGGTATCTTCGATTTCTTGTGCAACGGTTATTCCATCTTTGGTACAAAGAGGAAACGTTCCTCCTTTATTAACAACAACATTACGACCTTTAGGTCCCATTGTTGCAACTACTGCTTTAGATAGCTTTTTATCCCTTCTAAAATAGATTTTTTAGGGCTTCTTGATTAAATTGCAACACTTTATAGCCACAGCCACGTAGCATATCTCCTTTAAGACTCAGAATTTACATAAGCACTCCGAGAACATCATCTTGAGATATAATCAGATATTCCGCTTGCTCATCTTCTGTTTTTACTTCGGTACCAGCATAGGAAGAGAAAAGAATATAATCCCCTACTTTTACGTGCATAGGCCTTAATCTGCCTTGTTCATCGTATTTACCAGGGCCGATTGCAACAATCTCTGCTTCTCGAGATTTTTCTTGCGCAGATTCTGGTAACAGAATTCCACTTTTAAATTTTTTGGCAGCAGCTCTTTTTATAAGAACTTTATCTCCAAGTGGCTGCATATGACTAGCTGACATAAAACAACTCCTAATTTCATTGACTTTGCATAACAAATCCTACAAACACCATCTATTTTTTGTCAATGCAAAGAGAACGCTTTTTAGCAAAAAAAAGCTAACAAGTACTAATTAATAGAGCAAATAAGCACTGCGTTTCATCAAGAACTTTTGGCGATCTTCAAATTGATAGCCAATTAACTTCCAAGCAACATACTCTTCGCTATTTAACACCTCAAGCATATATGCATTTCCATTAGCTTTACAAAAATTTTTCTTTCTTTCCGATCCTAACTTCTTCAGTCTATTTGTAAACTGCTCTCGATAAAGACTTTTTAGAAGGCCTATGATCATATACTGCACACTAAGTGGCTTATAAATTTTATGATCGAGAATAAATAATAAAACCCCTTGGCAATCCTCTGATTGATAAAGCCCTGTAAGAGGGCGATAATAGCAGGGATGAAAGATAACGCCGGGCAACTTTTGTGCATTTAGCTTTTGAGAAAACTGCTTTGCATTGATCCAAGGAGCCCCTACAACTTTAAAAGGAAAAGTGCTTCCTATGCCAATATTTGCGATCCCTAACTCTCCTAAAATTCCAGTAGAAGCATAAAACAAAGGGGTCTCCGCCTCAGGGATATTAGGACTTGTAGGAATCCAACATAATTTCGTATCCCTAAAGGACATCGATCTTTGCCATCCTTCCATACGGATCACTTCTAAATCACACCCAATGTGATACTCTTGATTAAAATAACAAGCTAATTCTCCGATTGTCATTCCATGACAATAAGGAACATTGATATATCCGATATAAGATCGCCATTTATCTTCTAACATGGGTCCATCTACAATCAAGCCGCCCATGGGGTTAGGACGATCTAACACCATCACTGAAATTTTATGTTTAGCTGCCTCTTCTAAAATATAACAAAGGGTCGTAAGATAAGTATAAGATCGGCACCCGATATCTTGTATATCAAAAACTAGTAAATCAATCCCTTGCAGCATATTCGAAGTAGCTCGCCTAGTGGTTCCATATAAGCTATATACGGGCAAACCATTGATGCTTTGCGACTCTATTTTAATACCGGCTTGTTCTAAACCATATAAACCATGCTCTGGCGCAAATAAGGCAATGAGCTGAATATCATGATTTAAAAATAACTCGATGGTAGAAGAAAGATTACCGCTGACCCCTGTTTGATTGGTAATAAGCCCTAGTTTTTTGTCTCGTAATTTAGCAACATTGTTTGCTTCAAATAAGCAATCCACTCCCAGTTTCAGTTCTAATCCTGTTACAGAAAGGCAAAAACTCCAAATTGCTAAGAAAAAAAATTGATAATTAAACATATTAGTTTCTTTTTGTTCCATTATGTATTTTTAAAACACTGTAGATGTGAGTCTTAAAAAGACAATTCAACTAAACATATCTTATATAGATAATTTAAATAAATCTCCAGAATAACAAAAAAATGTTTTTAAAAAAAATACTTTTTTATTAATGTCCAGAAATAGAGAAACACCATTACCCATGCGGATTAAAGGGGGAAAAAATGAAGAAGTATTTATTAGCCATTGGGTTGGCTTTGTTACAAACAACATTTAGTATGGCTCGAGATCACTCTCCTGCTCAGAACGATGGGTTTGAAAAAGAAGGATATATATCTCAAGAAAACAGTTCTAAAGAGTTTGCCGATACAAGTGATCTAGTTGGAGCACGTAATGCGAAACAACTGCAAGCAGACATGATACAAAGAGACGATGTCTATAATAAAGATGACAGGTACGATAATAATAGTAGACGTTGGGGAAGAAAAAGAGCAGATACAGATGATGAATCAAATAACAATGGCATGATGAACGGAGATGGCTGTTGCACTCCTGCTCCTAAGCCCGTGTGTTGCCCTAAACCTAAACCTGTATGCTGCCCTAAGCCTAAGTGCTGCAAACCTAAATGCTGCCCTAAGCCTAAGTGCTGCAAACCTAAGTGCTGCCCTAAACCTAAGGCCCCATGTTGCCCTAAGCCTAAGTGCTGCAAACCTAAGTGTCCTAAACCTTGCTGCAAACCTTGTGAACCCACAAGACAACCAGCTTGCACTACAGAAGGATGCTGCGTGCCTACAAGAGAGCCATCTTGTACTACAGAGGGATGTTGTGAGCCTACAAGAATGATGCAATCTGAGAAACCAAAATGCTGTAAACCAAAAACATGCTGCAAAAGAACACCAAAGTGCTGTGATGACAACACGATGATGATGGATGATGGTAAAAATAATTACAGAGACAGCAGAAACAACATGATGAGAGATCGCAATAACAATACGATGACCCCTCGCGATAGAAATGCGCCAAGAGACATGTAAACCAGGCATGTCAGTTGTCTTTTCTAAAACATGTTTTAATTTGCCTTTAAACCCAAGAATTTATCAGATTACTTGGGTTTAAAAGCAGTAATTTCCTATCATCGACTCAAAAAGTTTAGACTTCGGTGGTATGGATTTTCTAGAACAACTCAATTCCCAACAACGTATTGCAGCAACTCATATTGAAGGACCCTTACTTGTATTAGCTGGAGCAGGCTCTGGTAAAACTAGAGTAGTAACTTATCGCATTGCCCATTTGCTTAAAATAGGGGTTCCCTCCTCTGAGATCTTAGCAGTAACCTTTACCAACAAAGCCGCTAATGAAATGCGTCAAAGGATCTTTCATCTAACCCAAGAAACCATACTCTCCTGTACCTTTCATAGCTTATGCGCACGTATTTTACGCGAATCGATCACTCACTTAAATTACTGCAGTGATTTTACCATTTATGACGAAGAAGATAGTGAAAAAGTAATTAGAGAGTGTTTAAAAACACTTAGGCTAAAAGAAGACAAAGCCACTCTCAAAGCGTTAAAAACACAGATTTCTCAAGCAAAAAATGCATTGACCCAACCAGAAAATATCCCTTTTGATGAAAAGCCTCTTTGCCAAGTATACGGAATGTATCAACAAAAGCTCAAAGAATATAATGCTCTTGACTTTGATGACCTGCTATATTTAACCGTTGGGCTGCTTAAATCTAATAACCAAGTTTTAGATATGTATCAGAGGCGATGGTTCTTCATTTTAATTGATGAATATCAAGATACTAATATGGCGCAATACATTTTAATTCGTTTATTAGCAGCTCATCACAATAACGTTTTTGCAGTTGGAGATCCTGATCAATCCATCTATTCTTGGAGAGGTGCTAATGTGCATAACATCCTAAATTTCGAGAAAGATTTTTCAGGAGCTAAAGTCATCGCTTTAGAAGAAAATTATCGTAGTCATTCTCTCATTTTAAAAGCAGCAAATTCTCTGATTCAGCACAATCAAGGAAGATACACTAAAAACCTGTGGAGCAAGAGAACAGAGGGGGAAAAAATTACCTTGTATCTTGCTGATACTGAATATGAAGAAGCTCGTTTTGTCATTTCACAGATTCATAAACTGCATATAGATCAGAAAGTGGATTTAAATGCATGTGCTATCTTTTTCCGTACGCACTCTCAATCTCGTCTATTTGAAGACTATCTACTGAAAGAAAATATCCCCTATGTAATCGTTGGAGGACTCTCCTTTTATCAACGAAAAGAAATCAAAGATCTATTAGCTTGGTTGCGCATGACTTTGGCCGGCACAGATTTTATCGCTTTTTCACGTACCATTAATTTGCCAAAACGAGGATTAGGAGATACGACTCTTCAAAAATTACGAGAAGTGGTAGAAAAGTATAAAGTCGACATTCTAACATGTATCCAAGGGATTCTTAAAGCACAAATTCCCTGCAAGCTCTCTGCTAAACAGCTACAGGGCTTAAAAGAATACACCAATCTTATTCTCTCACTACAAAAAAGCGTTTTGCAAAAAACAAAGCTTTCTTTACTCATTGAACAAATTATCCACCAGTCCCACTACCTTGATTATCTACGTGAAAATCCAGATAGCTATCAAGATCGAAGAGGAAATATAGAAGAGTTGATTACCAAAGCAACAGAATGGGAAGAAGAAAATCAAGAAGCTTCTTTAGCTCAGTTTTTAGAAGAACTAACACTTAAATCCAGCCCAGAGAAACCAGAACAGAACAATCATATTCGTCTCATGACCTTACATAATGGTAAAGGCCTTGAATTCTCTTGTGTATTTATGGTGGGCTTAGAAGAAGAATTGCTCCCTCATATTAATGCAATTGGTCACCTTGATTCTTTAGAAGAAGAACGCAGGTTATGCTATGTAGGAATGACACGTGCTAAAGATCTTTTGTTTCTGACAGCAGCTCGTCAACGTCATCTTTGGGGAATAGCTAAAATAATGAGACCTAGCCGCTTTTTAAGTGAAATCCCCTCTGCATTTATTCAAATACTTTCCAAAAAACCCATAGGAACCTACACCCGTCAACAAGCAGAGGAAAAAAATTTTCAAGAAGGAGATAGAGTATTTCACAAGGACTTTGGGTTAGGAATTATCCAAAGGCAATACAACACATCTCTTGGGGCTACATACGATGTATTCTTTCCTCAGTCTAAAACACTACGCTCTTTAGTTGCAAAGTATGCAAAATTACTTCCAGCTGATTAATATCTGTTTTCCATCGGGTACATTAGAGTTAACATATGCCAGCGTAAGCTTTTTTCTCTTGCCTTCCCTACATATTTTCGCATTTTACCAAGAGATGTAAAAGCAAAATCAATGATCTCCCTATCACTGAGTCTTAAAGCAAAGCCAAGCGCCTTATTGGGTTGCTTTAAAAGCTTACCGATTTTTTTAAGACATAAAGAGAAAATGGTTTGCACAATCATAACTCTTATGATCAATAGCCCTATGAGAATACAAGGAATCCATAAAGTTAGATTGGGTAAAACCTCGAAAAAAAATACATAACCCCATTGATAACACCAAGTCCCAATCAGCAAAAATAAAAATACCATGACTTCTTTTGGATGAAAAAAGATAGGACCAAAATAACGCCTAAGAAAGTTACGTGAGGTTTTATACGCTAATACCTCTTCAAAAAGGCTCTCTTTAAAAGCAATTCTCGTAGCATGAATAAGCTCATGCGCTAGAATTTCTTCTTGAGAGCACCAGAAAGGAACCCCTTTTTTTTTCACTTGCACAACAGGGGTAAAAATACCTTGATTCTCTTCTATATAGGTAGCAGCAGCTTCCCAAAGGTGTAATCGATTAGTAGGCTCAATTCTTACCCAATTTGGGCAAACGTCAAATAAATATTGTACAATAACTATTGCTTGATGAGAAGATTTCTGGTACTTAGCTAATTCTGCTCTCCTAAGAAAAACGGATACTTCCTCTTGAGGCCCAGGGATAAAGCCACGGAAGTTGTATTCCATTAACTCTTCATCATTAATCATGTTTCAACAACCTGCGCATGAAGAGAAAAAGTCCTATAAAACCCAAAATGTTTAATACCCCTAAAATACTAAAACAAAGATACATCTGATTCAATTTCTTGCAAATTACAACCAGTTTTTTACGAACCATCTTTTCAAATACAGACTCTGTTTCATGCCAACTCCCTGCATATTGATGCCGAGCAAAAATTGCTAACTCATCTTTTGGCGCATCAAAATAATAAGCTGGAAAGACAATATCTTGATTCTCTCCTTGATTATTTTTATTTTTTACCGCCTCTCCAAATAGCCAAAATGTACGATGTAAAACGCGATTCAATGTAGAATCTCGATCGCTTCCTTGATATTCTTTTTGAATGATATCCCACTTATTAGTCAGTAAATCCATACATTGCTTTAAGATAGGATGATTAGGTTTTGCTCCAATTAAATTATTTGTAGTGCAAATACAAGATGGTAAACTACTTGTATATGGCATATCAATACCGCAATAAAAATCATAAGCTCGATTTAATACATCAAATTCCTTAAAACATTTTACATCGTGATCGACATAAATTCCTCCTTCTTGAAATAAAATCTCATAACGCAATAGATCGGATTGCTCTCCATAATTATCAGAGATTACAAAATAGTCGCGCAGTTGCGTAAAAGAGAGACTGTTTATCAAACGTTTTTTCATTCCAGGACAAGGAGATGGTCGATTACAATCTGTCCAAAAATTGATCTCCCAATCTGGATGCTTTGCCATCCACATACGTACATTCTCTACAGAAGCTAATGGAAATGGCTTTGGACCGAGCCAAATAAAATGAATGGTCTTAGGAATGCGATAAAACGCGCCAGGATTTTTTAATAAAGACCTACGTTGCTCATACATATGAGAAAAAAAACGTAAATACTCGAAATCTTCTTTGGTTTTAATATACTTCCAAGCAGGAGTATGTTTACCACTTAAGCTTTCAAAGTCATCTACTACAATGATACTTTTCTGTGAATTGCACGAAGAACACAAAAAAAGCATGATAAAAATAAAAAGGCGTTTAGCCATAAAAATTTTTCCTTAAAAAAAGAATTTTAGTTCAAGGGTAATAATTCTCTCTGTTTGCCGTCAAGGCTTATAGGAAAAATTAGTTCTTATTCTTTTTACTTCAAGGAAGTACTTTCAGATAAACAGCCGGTTCAGCTTGGAGAGGGTATAGTTTCATATCCAGAGTTTTCTTCTGAAAGTTTTCTTTCTCTGATAGCTTCATAAATATGCTCTTTTTCGATTGTCGGAGCTTTGTTTACACTTACATCGCACTCAAAACCACTATCAAAAGCATATGAAGTATACCGAGCTTGGGGTATGGGAAAAGATCTTTTTGGAAAACACTTATTAAAAAGCCCCATAATTTTTCTCAGAGGATTTTTTCTTCTAGTTACTAGACCGTAAAGAGAGTTAGAAGCACTCCTTTTAGCAGGATGTGTCATTAAAGAAGGAAGAGGAGGAGGAGTTTCTGCGTAACCGTTACTCTCTCTTGAACAAGAGACTTCTTCATATATATGCTCTTCAGATAGGAGAATAAATGTAAATGCAAGAGAAGTAGTCCTTCTTTCATTTTGATGGCTTGTCATGAATTCGAAAAATGCATTTTTTACATTTTTTGAAGATAAATCCAATGTGAGCTCTGATTGATTTACTACTGTATCTGATTTCTCACCCTTTTGAAAAATATCTTTTAAGTTCTCATACACACGAACTTTGGATGATACACTAAACATAAATGTAAGATCATTAACTCGACCAGATGCAAAGATCTTTCTCATCTTTTGAAAGACCACTTTTTCTACATCTTTTGAAACTAAATCCAGTGTAATTTGTGACTTCTGTACTATTAGATTTGATGTTGGCATGAAAGAACAAATGGGCTTTGTCATAATTATTTCCTCATTATATATTCAGGAATCGTAGAAGTTTAAATTTAAAAGAAGAACTTTTTAATATAATTTAAATATCTTTTTGTATGTTTTTTAGAATTCAAGATTAATTAATTTTTTAAATTAAACCGAATTTTTTTGATATATAACAACAAGACTAGAATTATAACAATATAATATATAAAAAACAATATAAATTAATTAATTACAAATAAATATAAATATAAATAAATTATAAGTATTATTAAACATATTATTTTTACAATGGGATTAATAAAAATCTTATCTTCCTTATCTTAAAGATTTAACATCTTCTAGATTTAAGACGATCTTTTTCCTAAAAACCTATACCCTAAAAAAAATTTTATATATATTTTCAACTCCATAATAGTAAAGTCTTAAGACATCTTAGGAGAAATTTCTCTTGATTTTGACAAGCATAGCACTTAAGCTGCCCACTCTTAATCCATTTTGTGACTTGTCTTTTAAAACAGTCTTGTTGTACTGCTGGTTTAAAATAGATATACATAGGTTATAATGACAAAAGCATTAATTATTGTAGAATCTCCGGCGAAAATTAAAACCTTAAGAAAGCTCTTAGGGTCAAATTACCTATTCGAATCCTCATTAGGACATATACGCGATTTGCCCCAAAAGGGTTTTGGAATTGATGTTGAGAATGACTTTGAGCCACAATACGCAATTATGCCCGATAAAAAGGATGTAATTGATCGTTTAAAAAAAGCAGCAAAACAAGTAAGTATTGTCTACTTATCTCCAGATCCTGATAGAGAAGGCGAAGCCATTGCGTGGCATATCGCTTCTATCCTTCCTAAAGGCACTAAATTTAAACGGGTTACTTTTAATGCAATCACTAAAGAAGCTGTATCAGAGGCATTAAAGCATCCTCGCCAGATTGATCAAGGTCTCGTAGATGCGCAACAGGCGCGTAGGTTGCTTGATCGAATTGTAGGATATAAGATTTCGCCTATTCTCATGCGACGAGTACAAGGTGCACGAGATGGAGGGCTTTCTGCAGGACGTGTTCAATCAGTTGCATTAAAGTTAGTCGTTGATAGAGAAAAGGAAATTGAAGTGTTTCTTCCTGTTGAACATTGGAATATTCAATCCATTTTGCAAACAGATAAAAACAGCACCCCGATTTATGCTAGCTTGTATGCAATCGACGGAAAAAAAGTAGAAAAAGAGGCAGTCTCCGGTAAAGATTGCATCCTTATTAACGATGAAGAAGCAGCTCATAAGATTGTAGCTCAACTACAAAATTCTTTTTATAAAGTGCAATCTGTTGAAAGAAAAGAGAAAAAACGCAATCCAGTACCCCCTTTTATCACTTCCACTTTGCAACAAGAAGCAAGTCGACATTTTGGTTTTTCAGCGTCGCGCACTATGAATATTGCACAAGGCCTGTATGAAGGAATTGATCTTGGCAATACAGGAGCTGAGGGGTTAATTACTTATATGCGTACAGATTCTGTCCGTATTGCCCCAGAAGCAATTGATTTAGCTCGCAAATACATTACCAAAGTATACGGAAAAGAATTCCTTCCCGATCAAGGAAAGCAGTATTCGAGTAAAAAAAATGCCCAAGACGCTCATGAAGCCATAAGGCCTACTAGTTTGCAATATAGCCCAGAGGAAATTAAAAGCTATTTGACAACCGATCAGTACAAATTATATCTACTGATTTGGCGTCGTTTTTTAGCTTCTCAAATGAATCCAGCCATCTATGATACGGTTTCCTGTGACATCATAACCAATCAAAAGATGCTTCTGCGCGCTACAGGTTCTACTCTTAAGTTTTCTGGATTCTTAGTTGTCTATGAAGAAAAGAAAGACGTTTCTGAAAAAGAAGAACGGCAAGAAGAGGAAAAGATGCTCCCTTCTTTGGTTGAAGGCCAACCTTTACTCCTGCTTGATGTGGATGCCCAGCAAGCTTTTACTCGTCCTCCTCCTCGTTTCACAGAAGCATCCCTTGTTAAAGAATTAGAAAAATCAGGAATTGGTCGCCCTTCCACATATGCAACCATCATGAATAAAATTCAAAGCAGGGATTATACAATTAAAGAAAAAAGTTCTCTTAAACCAACAGAGCTAGGAAGAGTCATTGCGCAAATGTTGGAAGAAAACTTTAAAATGATCATGGATGTAGGTTTTACTTCTGCAATGGAGGATGAATTAGAGGAAATCGCTTATAATCATAAAAACTGGAAAGTATTGCTTCATGATTTTTGGGAAAGATTTATTCCTTTTGTTGTAGCTGCTGAAAAAGAAGCCTTTGTTCCACGTGTGGCTACAGATATTGATTGTCCTAATTGTGGTCATAAATTAGAAAAAATCTGGGCACGCAATAAATATTTTTATGGTTGTTCTAACTACCCTACTTGCGATTTTACCACTCCTTTAGAAGCCTTAACTTTCAATAAAGAAGACTATGACCCTAATTTTCATTGGGATCAACCCTGTCCTAAATGTGGTAGCGCTATGAAAATTCGCTATGGTCGATTTGGTACTTTTTTAGGTTGCTCTCGATACCCGGAATGTAAAGGAATTGTAAATATCCCTAAAAAAGATGAAATTCCAGCTCAAGATCTCCCTACATGTCCTGCTTTAGGATGTGATGGAAAAATGGTGCAACGTCGTTCTCGTTTTGGCAAACCTTTTTTTTCCTGTTCTAACTATCCAGATTGCGATGTAATCATCAATAATTTGGATCAACTCACTGAAAAATACGTAGATCACCCCAAAACCCCCTATGTTTCTAAAAAGCCAAAAAAAGGCAAAAAAGGCTCCTCTATAAAAAAAGTAGTGAAAAAAACCGTTAAGAAACCCACAAAAAATGTACATTCATACATATTGTCTTCAGAACTACAAGCAGTTGTCAAAGAAGAAAAGCTATCTCGCCCTGAAGTAGTGAAAAAGATGTGGGAGTATATCAAAAAACATAACTGCCAAGATAAAAAAAATAAACGCCTGATTATCCCAGATGCCAAATTAGCTAAAATCTTTGGCTCAAAAGAACCGATTGACATGCTCAAACTAGCAGGCCTTTTGACTCCGCATTTGCAGTAGTTTTTAAACAATAGCCAACAAAAATGCCAAGATGTGTCCAAATATAGCTACGAAAAATCCCCTGGTTAAACTGTAGGCAAATGAACATCACAACAACAGAGAATAAAAGAGCTACGATGGTCTTTTTTTCTTCTGAAGAAATCCGAGGATTTTTAAGCAGGTTGTATGTTATTCGATAGATCACCCATCCAAAATAGCTAAAAGCCAGTAGCCCATATAAGCCTAAACTAGCTAACATTTCTGTGAACATATTCGTCGGATCAAATAGCTCTATGAGCTCTAATGTTGGGATATGAATTTTAGCTAACCCTTCTTGATGTGTATGCATACATTGGTAGTAACCAACTCCACCTAAACCTAGACCAAATAGAGGAAACTGACAAAAGACACCCCAAGCATCTACAATTCCTTTCCAGCGTTCTAAAAAAGACCCATGCGAAAGAAAACCCATCTTAAAAAATTTATAAAAAGTATTGATGAATAGGTCTTGAAAAAATAATCCTATTGTACAAAAGATCAAACCAAAACCACCCATAAAGACTAACAGGTTACGACGTAATCCCGTTACTATTTTTCGAACTAAAGGCAAATAGCTACAAGAAAACCCTATCATACAAAACACAAAATAAGAAAAAAAAGCTCCGGTTGAAGTTGATAATAACAATAATAGATTAATTCCTATTATCTTTAAAAAAGCACCAAAACTCCATCTAGTCGCTAATAGATATTTAGCATTCGCATAAACGACAAAAGGGATAGCGTATAAAGCGTAAAAGGAAGGTTCATAAGTCATTGCTTGTCCTCTTACAAGACCAGCTCCCATACTTGGGTTTACATATTGTGTTACAAAAGGATCAATAATTCCCACAGCTGAGAGAAATAGCTGCAAGGCTGCATGTATTCCGACAAACAAAAAAGAAACAAAGTACAGTCGTAAGATTTTTTGCGTATCGAATAACAACATCAAATTCAAAGGAAGCAAAAAATATATGGTATAGGTAAAGAGCGCAACCAATACGTAGCCAAAGCTTCGATAGGGATAAATGCCTTGAATAGCAGATAATACAAACGAAGAGAGAAGCACCAGAAAGCCCATAAATAATTTCCGGTCAGCAATCCGCAGGTTTTGAGAGAGGCAAAGCGTCACAAAAAGCCACAGCGCTAATACATGATTTATTCTTAATTTAAATAAAGAGATTTTCACATGTAAAAGCTCTGCAGGAATAGTCATAAAATAGACAAACAAGAAAACAAAGAAGAAATTGACACCTCGAAAAGACTTTAAGTGAATTTGTAATGTACTCATGTTCTTTGATAGATATCCTCTAGGCGAACAATATCATCTTCTCCCACGTATTCACCTACTTGCACCTCTATCAATTCTAATAACACTTTACCAGGATTTTCTAGGCAATGGATTGCTCTTTTAGGCACAAAAATGCTTTCATTTTCAGATAGAATAGTTTCTTGTTGATCGATGGTAACCTTAGCTGTTCCTTTTACTACTATCCAATGTTCGCTGCGATGATAATGCATTTGCAAACTAAGCCGTTGCTTAGGTTCAACTACGATTCTTTTTAATTTATAACGCTCTGCTTCTTCTAATACGGTAAAATAACCCCAAGGACGATGTGATGTAGGATGCAAATAAGACTCCTTAGCCTCTTGTTTTTGCAACTCTTCTACTAAGGCCTTTACTCTTTGAGATTCTCCTTTCTTCCCGATGAGTAACGCATCTGCAGTTTCCACAACGATTAAATCCTCTAACCCAATGGTAGAAATCAAACGTTTGTTACCCATAATTAAACAGTTTCTTGTATCTATATCTAAAATATTTCCCATTTTTGCATTATTATGCTGATCTTTTTCTAGAAAATCATACACACTATCCCAAGATCCCACATCTGACCAACTAAGATCTAAGCGCACAACTTTTGTATTAGTAGATTTTTCCATTAAGGCATAGTCAATAGAAAGATTGGGTAGTTCAGAAAATCTAGCCACAAACTCTTTGAAATCTCCTGAAATTCCCATGCCAATTTCTGGACAATGCTTTTGAAGCTCTTCGACAAAAGTTTGTATTTGAAATAAAAAAATACCAGAGTTCCATAAATATTGACCTGAAAGCAAATATTTCTGCGCCAGAGCAAAATCGGGTTTTTCTACAAAACCATCTACGTGATAGATGTTTTCTTGATCTTGCACTCCTAATTTAATGTAACCATAGCCTGTTTCTGGTTTATTAGGACGCACACCAAAAATTACATTTCTTGCTTCTTGTGCGATTTTTTCCGCTCCAACTAAAGCATTGATGAATATCTCTTGAGGGGAAATCAGATGGTCTGAAGAGCAAATCAAAACGCATTCTTGAGGAGAAACTTCTAAGAAAGAGATTAAGTAGCAAATAGCAAGTGCAATGGTAGGTGCTGTATTTTTTTGTTCTGGTTCTATTAAAATCTGGTTTCCCAAATGAGAAGAAATCTCCATTGCTTGTGTTTTCACCAAATGAAGATACTTTTGACTGGTTACTATTAAAATATTCTTTGGATCAATAATAGGAGTAAATCGCTCAATTGTCTTTTGTAACAAAGAGCGTTTTTCTCCAAAATGTAAAAATTGTTTAGGCATTTCTCTGCGAGAATAAGGCCACAATCTTGTTCCACTACCGCCTGCTAAAATGATGGCTTTCATATTTTTCCTCGGTTTTTTTATCAATAAAAGCGTCAAATTCCGTATGAAATCTCTTTCTGCTAAACTTTTGCGCATGTTGTTGAATTCTATTTGGATCAAATTCTTTTTTTTCAAAACAAGCAATGGCATCTAATAAACTAGCGACTTGTTGTTCTTCAAAAAAAATCCCTGTTTGATTTTCTATAACGGTTTCCAATGTAGCTCCTTTTCCAAAAGCAATGACGGGAACCCCAGCTGCTTGCGCTTCTAAAACACAAATGCCAAAATCCTCTTCAGCAGCAAAAATAAAAGCCTTTGCTTTAGCTACATAAGAATGCATAATTTCATCGGGAAGATAGCCTAGGATCTCTACATTTTTAGTGGCCAATTGCGTAATTTTTTTCATTTCAGGACCATCTCCAATCACAAGAAGTTTATGCTGAGGCAGATAGGAAAAGGCTTTCACTATCAGATCTACTCTTTTATAAGGGACTAAACGAGAAACCGTGATGAAATACTCTTCTTTTTTTTCTTGTATACAAAAACGCTCAACATCAACTGGAGGATAAATCACAGAAGCTTCTCTACCATAAAGTTTACGAATGCGGCGAGCGATATAATGAGAAATTGCTACAAAATGATCAACTCGGTTGAGTGATGTAATGTCCCAATTGCGTAAATAATGAAGAGCAAATCGCGCAAACCTTCTCTGCCATACCCCTGCTCTTTCTAAATAACAATGCATCAAATCCCAGGCATAACGCATAGGAGTAAAACAATAACACACATGCAACTGGTCTGGATGAGTCAATACCCCTTTTGCTACCGCGTGTGAAAGAGAAACCACTACATTATAATCTCTTAGATCAAATTGTTCGATTGCTAAAGGGAAAAAAGGAAGATAGTAACGATAGCAACTAGGCCCAAAAGGCATTTTCTGTATAAAAGAAGTATGGATCTCTTTTGTTAAACAGGTAGATGTAAATGTTTTTTTGTTATGAACAAGAGTGTAGATGGGAGAGGGATAAAGCTCATAAATAGCCTCCAAAGCTTTTTCTCCCCCCGCTGACTCCACAAGCCAATCATAAACAAGTGCTGTTGTCATATTCCAATTAATTGATCGATTTTTTCTAGATGTTTTTGCGCGGATATGTCCCAGCTTAGGGTTTTTGCAAGTCTTAACCCTCTGTTAACCAGTTGCTGCCTTAAATCAACATCTACAAGTATTTTTTCCATAAGCTGTGCTATATGTCGATAGTTATAAGGATTGCAGTAGAGTGTTGCTGTTTTACAAACCTCCGGCAGAGATGCAGCATAAGAGCAGATGGTAGGACAACCACAGGCCATGGCTTCTAAAGGAGGAAGGCCAAATCCTTCATATAATGAAGGAAAAACCATTAATTCAGCTGCCCTATAAAAGCTAACGAGCTCTTCATCTGAAACATTTCCTACAAAGTGTATTCGGTGCTTTACATGCTGCAGGGTTTCTTTAATACATGAATCATCGAGGCGTTTCATGTCTTTAGAATTGCCCACACAAATAAGATCTATTTCGGAAAATCCTTGTTTGTCTAACAAATCAAAGGCTAACAGCAAGGCTTGTATGTTTTTATGAACTTTGAGATTCCCTACATATAATAAAAACTTTTTCTTGATGTTAAATTTCTCTAGTATTTGATCGTTCTCTTTCTTAGGCGAGAATCTATCTAAATCAACCGCTAGAGGAATCACCTCTATTTTATCTGCTATAATATTGGTGTATTTGCACAATTCGCTCTTTGAAAAATGAGAATCTGTAATGATTTGATCAGATCGATAAGCTGCTTGTTTGATCAAAAACCCCGCATAGAAGCGCTCTAATCGACTCAACAGCTTAGGATAGGCTAAATGAAATAGATCATGAATAGTGGTTAGTCTCTTCTTAGAAGAAATAGGGAAAATAGGAACATTAAAATGAGGAGACCAAAACAGATCACAAGGAGGAATTTTTCTAGCAAAATCTATTTGCTCTATTGGCGAATAGATCGGAGTAGAAATGGGGATGGTTTCCATTCCATCAAAATAAGAGCTCTTTTGATGAGGATGAATGAAAACATACCAATGTATAGGAGCCTTTTTTACATACTTCAATATATTTTTTAGATAAGTACCGATACCAGAATGAACAAGCATTCTTGCATCCACACAAACTTTCTTCAAAAGCAAACCTCGGTTTCTTTTCTAGCACTTTGTGCTATTAGTTTCATATCACTATCAACCATGAGGCTAACAAGATCCCTTAAACAAGTATGAGGTTTCCATCCCATCTTTTGTACAGCTTTAGTAGCATCTCCTATGAGTAATTCTACTTCTGAAGGGCGGAAAAATTGCGTATGAATTTCTACCAAAATGCGTCCTGTTCGACAGTCAATCCCTTTTTCTTCTATTCCTTGTCCTATCCATTCAATAGCAATACCTACTTCTTGAAAAGCTAGCTCTACAAAGTTTCTGACACTTGTCATCTCTCCTGTAGCTAATACAAAATCTTCTGCAGCATTTTGCTGCAACATACACCACATCCCTTCTACAAAGTCTTTAGCATAACCCCAATCTCTTTTTGCATCTAGATTACCAAGCTGTAGTCTTTCCTGTTGGTTATGCATGATCTTAGCTACTGCTAGCGTAATTTTACGAGATACAAAATTTTCTCCTCGACGAGGGCTCTCATGATTGAATAAAATCCCATTACACGCAAATAAATCCCAGGCTTCTCTGTAATTAACAACAGACCAATAAGCATAAAGCTTTGCCACTCCATAAGGAGACCTAGGATAAAAAGGAGTTCTTTCGGTTTGAGGAGTTTCCTGTACTTTGCCAAATAACTCCGAAGTAGAGGCTTGATAAAACCTCGACTGTGGACAGATCTTACGCATTGCTTCGAGTAAACGCATTGTGCCTAGAGCGTCCACATCTGCTGTATGTATAGGCATTTTAAAAGAGGTGCCAACATGGCTCATAGCTGCTAAGTTATAGATTTCATTTGGTAAAACAGATTTAATAATGCTTTCCATATTACCTGCGTCAGTAAGATCTCCTTCATGTAAATGTAGATTTTTAAGCAAATGAGAAATTCTTTGTAGATTACAAGAAGAAGCTCTTCGTACTACTCCATGCACCTCATAACCTTTTTCTAATAAAAACTCTGCTAAGTAAGACCCATCTTGTCCTGTTATTCCTGTAATAAGCGCTGTTGTCATAAGCCATTTCCTTTTCGATAAAATACTAGAATCATTTTTACACAGTAACAATTATAGATAAAGCTTTAGAACACAGCAATTCCGTTTGCCTTGGATGAAAACAGTGTTTCCTTAACTACTCGCTTAAATAGTGATTAAGCTATCAATAATAGAGAGATATTGTTGAGCGGTTTGCTGCCAGCAAAAATTTTGGCTTTGCTGTAATCCTTTACTTTTCAATTCTTCTTTTTGTTTGGAAGATTGCAAAAAATTTATGAGAATAGACAAAAAGGCTTCTAAATCATAAGGGTTAAAATACAAAACACCTTCTTTACACACTTCAGGTATCGAAGTAGCATTAGATACAATGCACGGGCACCCAGAACTCATCGCTTCTAAAGGAGGTAAACCAAAGCCTTCATGGGTGGAGGGGAAAATCAGGCATTCCGCTGTTTGATAAAAATAAGCAAGTTGCTTTTCTGAAATCGGTCCTATAAAATGCATATGATTTTTTATTGTAGAAAACTCTGTTAACAATCGTTGCTTAAGCTGCTGCTGTTCAGGACATCCTTGATACTTTCCTACGAAAACAAGATCGATGTCTTTACATCCTAAGAGATGTAGTCTTTCAAAAGCTTTACATAAAAATTTTTCATTTTTATGCGTAGCAAGCCTGCCTACATATAGGAGAAATTTTTTTCTTAAGCGATAGTTTTCAGAAAGAATCTGTTTTGCCTGTGTTAAATCGGAGCTGGGTAAGAAAACAGATGTATCAACCGCAAGCGGAATAACCCGAACTTTACTTTCCTGAACCTTTGTATATTTACAAATTGCTTGTTTGGAAAAAGCAGAACTAGTAATAACTGCATGAGATAGTCGAGCTGCTTTTTTTAAAAGATGCTTTGCACAAACTAGCTTTAAAGAAAGCTTTTTTACAGGATACGTAAAACAAAAAATATCGTGCATCGTTACCATCCTCTTTCTTGCTAAAGTGGGAAGTAAAGGGATATTGTAATTAGGTGACCAGAACAAATCACAAACGGGCACATGAAAAGGCAAATGTATTTGTTCCTGTATCGAATTAATCCTATAGTCAACCCAAATTGGCTCAACCCAATCCCATAATAGATCTTTGCAATCTCTAGTTACCAAAGCTCTCCAGCGAATAGGTTGTTCTCTAAAGAGGTATAATAATTGCCTTAAGATAGAACCCATGCCAAAAATAGGAAGTATGCGCGCATCTACACAAATTGTTTTCATATTTTTTTTCATCCTACTTTAGGAAAATTCTTGGAGAAGATCCTTTTCTTATCCAATCTCTAAAGACCGAGGTCAAACAAAAAGAAAAAATGATAGATCCTATTCCTAGGCAGCTTAAAACAGTAATTAAGAGATATAAAGATTCCATTTTTGGCAAAAAATGCATTGCTAAAATATTCAAGGCAAGAGGCGCAATTAGAGGAAGAATATAGATCTCTTTTACCCAATGATTTGTACTACTTTCTGGTATCAGTTTACGGTGAATAATAGGAAGGATCAAAAGAGAACATACGTTATGAATGAACCAAATGGAGGCAATTGCAAGCACTCCTAATTTCTCATACAGCAAGAACATTATTGGAAATAAAAGAGTTAATGTGATGATGTTTTGCCAAATGATTGCTTTTAACCACCCAAAAGAGTACTGCAGAGCTAAAGGTAAGCTCATCAATCCATTACATGCTGTTCCTAAAATAAAAAGACGGAGAATGGGTGCTACTTTTTCTGTCATTTGATGATTACGAATCCACACAAAAACAAGCTCATTAGCAAAACAAACACATAAAATAGCTAAAGGCAAGACCAAAACAGCGACTACTTGAGAATAGTTTTTATATAGTTGATAGAGATCCACGAATTTTTTTTGCGCAATTAACTGAGAGAATCTAGGGAATAGAGAATAAAAGAAGGGTTGAATCATTAGGTAAAGTCCATTGGATAGATTATAGGCAAGTATATAGTAACCATATACTTCTAAAGGAGCGTACCTGCTTATAAAAAGTTTATCCAAGGAAATAATACATGTACTTGTTAGTGTGTTAAAAAAAGTCTGGAAAATAAAAGGCCATGATTGCTTTAAAAGCTTTCTGCAAAAACGCGCTCCAAAAAATCCCCTATCTTGGGGCATGTACTTCCATAAAAGAATAGCAAGGGTTAGTGTATGCAAGATGATAATACTTAACTGCCAGGTAAAAAAAGCACGTAAAGAAGGATCAATAAAGATAAGTACTATAATCACTCCTATCGATTTAAGAAAGGTAAAAAATATTTGCATGAAACTTACAAGTAATTGTTTTTGCAAACCCATCAAACCACTAGAATACAGAGAATTTGGCCATTGAAAACTCAAGCAAATCCCCATTAAAATAACTGCTTGAGTAACCTCAGTTAAGGAAAAATGCACAGGATGCACCCAATTATAGGCGATCGAATTTGATAAATAACTAATACTAAGACCTACCAATAGGCAAATAAACCAGTATACTCCTTCTAAGGATCGAAATAGATCGGCAGCTTCTGCTCTTGTATTTTCTACTGCTGTAAGTTGAGCCATTTGACGGTTAATGGTTGCACCAATTGCTGCTTCAATGGGAACTAGCAGAAAGCTTAGCAATAAATAAAAGCCGGTGATCCCATAGGCTTCTATTCCTAGATATTTCAAATAAAAAGGCACACAAATCAATAAGATTATCCCAGAACAAGCTTTATTACAGAAATTTGCCATTACATGGATTTTGGAAGAATCTTTACTCATGATCTTGATAAAAAAGCTCTCTTTTTTATATGGCAAGGTTGCAAGATAGCCACCTTCTGAGAAATAGCATTAAGTAACGCCAAAGAGGTAAAAAACAAAATTTTTCCATACATCTGTTCCACAAAGTAATAATCGCAACATCCAATCCATAAAAACCCTATAAATATACTCAAAAAAACCGCCTGTTCTTGAGAAAAAGGTTTTCGCATAGCTCTTTTTAAGATAGAGAATAAAAAGGCACTAAAGAATATACATCCAATAATCCCTGTTTCAACAGCAATTAATAAATAAATATTGTGTACTTTTGCACAAAGAAAAAGCCCAAATTGAATGGGATCATTGCAGAGTTGAAAATTATTAAACCCTATACCAAGCCAAGGATTTGCTTTGATCATTTTTAAAGCTATTTCTTGATAAACAATTCTCTCCTCATCTGCATATTGGACTACTTGATTATAGTTTATAATTCCTCCTCTATTAAAAAACTGCTGATGAAAAAGAGCTAAGCAAATAACACCGCTGATAAAAAAAAGAGCCCAAATCTTTTTCATTTCTTTTCTATAAGAGAAGTCTTCCATCCAAAAACATTGAATAACCGTCCAAATGATATTACCTATAATACAAGCAATCATCGCAGCTCTACAAAAAGAAATACTTAAGGCTAAAAAATGCAGAAAAATAAGCGGCGTTAATACCCACTTAATCCACTTCTCCTGATGAATTACATATAAATAAGACGCATTCAAGAGAGAAAAAAATAAAAACCCTCCGAATACATTAGGATGAGAAAAAAGTCCTGTTACTCGATAGAGCACGTTTGAAGGCAATTGAAAATGAAAGAATTGATCAAAAATCCAACGTTGCCTTCCCGGATTGGAAAAACTGAACCAATGTAAAGGGGGCTCTCCTATTTTATGAAGCCCTAGTGGGCTTTGAGAAAAATATTGCATACAAGCAATAATACATTGCACTCCTATTGTAATAACAATTGTCCAAGCAATCCATTTGATAAGTTGACGAATTCTATTTTGCGCTACGATATACTCAATGGCACAAAAAAGCAGAATCATTGTCGAGAACTGTAAAAGACGTACATACTGCAACAAGTAATAACGAGCAGGAGAGAACGCAATCGAAAAAAAAGCGGTTAGGCAAAATAAAACAAGCCATCGAACAGGTGTTGTGAGTAATGTACTACATAAGGTTTTTGGCGCTTGTAAAAGGACAAGCAATACGAGTACAAAAATCACCAAGTCACCTGGAAAAAATTCAACATGACGATAAAAAAAATCTGGTACAACCAAATCAGCAGGAATCATTTGATCAGAAAATCCGCTTAAAAAAGCACGGAACCTTTTTTGAAAAGGAAGAAGTAAAAAGAGAAGAATCAATACAGTATTAGAGAATACATAGAGCAGTCTCTGGACCCAGAAATACAACGACCTTTGAATAAGCATATTTTTATATCTCTTCTTCTAGCAAACGCAACTTTTTATAAGATTGGAGTTGGTCGCGAAAAGCTGCTGCGTCTTCAAATCGCATCTCTTTAGCTGCTATTTTCATTTTCTTTTCATACTCTTTAATTTTTTGCTCAATTTCTTTAGTTGTCAGATGAGTGATGTCTTCCTCTTCTAAAGTGTCTACGACATTTGCAAAGGTTTGCGCAAGATCTTCTATTTTTCTCTTTTGAATCGTTTGAGGAATAATGCCATGTTTTTTATTATATTCTTGCTGCATGCTTCGCCTTGTCTTTGTAACATCAAGCGAGCCTTGAATCGATTTTGTGATCTTATCTGCATACATCACAACCCGACCATCTATGTTGCGTGCTGCTCTTCCACAGGTTTGAATCAAAGCCGTCTGACTACGTAGAAACCCCTCTTTATCAGCATCGAGAATACAAACAAGAGATACTTCTGGAATGTCTAGACCCTCTCGAAGCAGGTTAATACCAACGAGAACATCAAAGACCCCTTTACGTAAGTCATTGATGATCTGCACGCGCTCTAGAGTGTCTATATCTGAATGCAAATATTTTGCCTTAATTCCAATTTCTGTTAAATATTTAGATAAATCTTCTGCTAGCTTTTTAGTTAAAGTAGTGACTAAAACCCTTGTATTTTTCTCTGTTTCTTGACGAATAAGCTCTAAGCAGTCATCTACTTGACCAGTAGCTGGTTTAATTTCAATGCTAGGATCCAGCAGCCCCGTAGGACGAATGATTTGTTGTACAATTTCTCCTTCTGCTTCATTTGCTTCCCATTCAGAAGGAGTTGCAGAAACATAAACCACTTGATGGATTCTTTGATGAACCTCTTCAAATTTTAGAGGACGATTGTCAAATGCAGAAGGGAGGCGAAATCCATATTCCACTAAAGATTTTTTACGTGCTCTATCCCCATTGTACATTGCATGTAATTGTGGGAGGGTTTGATGAGATTCATCGATAAAAACCAGAAAATTATCCGAAAAATAATCTAATAAACAAGGAGGGGGATCTCCAGCCATCCTACCACTAAAATGGCGAGAATAGTTTTCAATCCCCTTACAAAAACCTATTTCTCGCATCATCTCTAAGTCATAAGTTGTTCTCTGCCACAACCTCTGCTTTTCCAGCATTTTATTTTCTGCTGCTAAAAGCGCAACTGCTTGCTCTAATTCTTTTTTAATGGAATCTATTGCTTTAAAACGAATCTCTTCAGGAGTTACATGGTGAGATCCTGGATAAATAGTGATCTTTTCTAAAACGATACGAATCCTACCCGTTAAAGGATCAATCTCACAAATACGTTCAATTTGATCGCCAAAAAATTCTATGCGATAAGCTACATTCTCTTCATAGGCTGGAACGATTTCTAGAACATCTCCTCGAGCACGAAAACTCGCGCGCACAAGATCATAATCATTGCGCTTATAGTGCATTTCAACCAAATGTAGTAGAATATCATCGCGACGACGTTTCTCTGCCACTGTAATGGTTAATAGCATTTGACTGTAATATTCAGGCAGCCCTAAACCATATATACAAGAGACAGAAGCAACGATAATGACATCTTCTCTTTCAATCAGAGATCGCGTAGCACTCAAACGCATCCGGTCAATCTGATCGTTAATCGCTAAATCCTTCTCAATATAGGTATCGGTTCGGGCAATATATGCTTCTGGTTGATAATAGTCATAATAAGAAACAAAGTATTCAACCGCATTATTTGGGAAAAACCCTTTGAACTCTTGATATAATTGAGCAGCCAAAGTTTTATTATGCGCAATCACTAGAGAAGGTCTATTTAATCTCTGGATGACATTCGCTATCGTAAATGTTTTTCCCGATCCTGTTACTCCTAAAAGAACTTGAGCTTTTTTTCCCTCTCGTATTCTTTTTACTAGCAGTTCGATAGCTTGCGGTTGGTCTCCACAAGGAACGAATTCACTATTTAGGGAAAACATCATAAAAATCCAAATTAAATGATATTTGATCCTAGCATATCTGCTATCTGTAAAAAAAGAATAGATACAGCAACAGTAAATATTAAAACTAAAGAAAGTTTACCAAAAGGAAAGCGGTAATCTCCTTTCATTGATTTATGGTAGCGTCCAATCCACACCATAGTTACTGGTAAAATGCCAAAAAGGATCACGGCACAAATCCCTCCTGCAAAATTCAAAGCTTTAAAAAACAGCTGAGGATAGCAAAGAGCAAAAAGTAAAGGGGGACAGAAAGTAAGTAGGCAAAGACCTAAAGATTCATGCTTTTTATGCTTAACCTTAAACCCATCAGCTAAAAAATGCACTAAGCTTAATGCTTGAGAAAAAAAAGAAGTGAGAATAGCAAAAAAGGCTAATCCTCCAGCCCATATCTTAATTTGAGTAAGATTCAAGAATAAAGAAAGCGCCTGTGAGGAGTCTTTCCCTGTTTGTAAAGATTCCATAATTTGATCTAAAGGAAGGATTCCTAATACGATAAACCCCCAGATTAAGTAGATGGCAAATGCCATTAAACTTCCCATAACAATAGAAAGACGAACACGTTTTAAATCTCCTTTCATATAATTGGTAAGAGAAGGGACCATATTGTGAAAGCCAAACGCAATAACCAGTAAAGGAAAAGACTTCGGTGCATACATAAAATTCTCATACAAAAGCAACTGAGGATCGACATAAGTTATGCTAAGTAATACAAGAAGCCCAAAAAAAATAACCTTAATGAGCATAAGAAAGCGGTTACACAAATCAACACTTCTTGTGCCTAAATAGACAACCCAACCAAATAACACAATTAATGCTACAGACCCTACCCAATCAGGGATCTGCAGATTGAAAAAGGAACAAAAAAAAGAAGCAAATAACGTACCTGTGCCAGAAATATAGGCAACTAGTAATGCATAGAAAAGAAAGAGGTAAGCAATCCAGCCCAGTGCTTTGAAAGATTTTCCAATAGTACGATCCAAAAGGGACAAAAAGTTAATCTGCTCATGAAACCACCCATTTGTTTCTACAAGTAATAAAGCTGTAGAAGTCATAAAGCCCCAAGTGAGAAAGAATAAAATAGTAGAGCAGAGAAAACCAGCCATTCCCGTCACTATTGGCAAGGCTAACATGCCAGCTCCAATACAGCTTCCTGCAATGAGCAAAGCCCCTCCCATAACACTGCCTTGTTTCATCTAGTGGCCTTTAGCTGTCTTCTTCTCAATGATTCGAATCTCTTGATCTAAACGACCTAGCTCATATCCTTCATAATCGACAAACTTGAAAAAACGCTCAAAAATAGGCAAAACATGACATACTTGCTTTGCCATCTCTTGTGCAATAAATCGATAGGTAGAATGGCCTGCTGGAGCAGAACGCAGCTCGCAAAGCCATTGAAGCGAGCGCAGATTTACATGAAAATACCAATGCATATTAAAAGCCATGGGGGCTACATACTGCGCCTCTTCAGAAAACTCTTCTGCAATTGTATCATACACTTTTTTAGCCCTTTCCATTGCTTCCCGATAAGGCTTTTCCATTTCTGTATCTAAAATTTCATGAGGAATAAAATACCCAAAATCACAGGTGATAAGCTGTCTTTCTTGAGTAAGAATTCGGTGACGTTGCAGATCACGATACACACCAAAATCAGCTACTATTTCAAAAGTGAACGTTGCCTGTTCTAAAGCTCTTGGAGATTTATGCCTTCTATTCTCACGGAAATTAGAGGCCGAATCTAAAATGTGATTTAATTCCTCTTCAGAAAGATTTTTACAATGTTCTTGCAGCTCAAATAATCCTGCATGACAATGCTCAAACAATAAAGCCGCTGCTACTTTTATAGGAGATTCTTCTTCATAACCAATCAATCTCACTCCTGCATGCTCCATTTTATCTAGACCAACACAGTGTCTAGAAGCAAGTAGTTTTAACGTATTGCTCATCTGTTCACGAAACTGTGAGAAACTAAGCTGATATTTATGATTAAGATCAGCTCTTCGAACAAAGGAAGGAAGGATTTTATTTAGCTCTTCAAAACTTTTTTTACCGATATCTTGTACTTCAGCCAAGTTATGGCTATTTAGTTTCTGTATTAAACATTCAAAAAACCGCCCGTTTCCATATACCCCCATATTTGTCAATGTACTTACAGGTAAAAGACCTCGCAAACAATCAAGAACTTTAGCACGCAAAGCAGCTGCATAGGCAACTTTGGAGACATCATGTTCCTTAGGGGATTTTTTTTCCATCTGCTCCATTAAAGGAGGTATCAAAGAAGAATAGGTTTCAAATAGCGAGTTACAAGTTTGCAAATACGTTTCACGAAATGCTGATGCTAATAGAATGGGTTCTCGATAAAACAAATATTTCCCATCGACTTTCTGATCAAAATAAATATAGCGAGTGGATTTTTCTAAAGGAGACCCCCCGATTCGAGCATCTTCAATGATTTTTGCTGAAATCATAGAAATATTTTCAATAGCAAGATGCCCTCCTCCTAATTCCCCAATAGAATCATCACCATAGCCATCTAAGATTCGATCATAAAAATTTTGTGCTTTTTTGATTCCTATGATTTGATCTTCTACTTGCTCCTGGTCTAAATCCGCTTGAGTCCCTGTAATTGCTACAAAGGCAGTTTCCTCATTAAGAATAAAATCTTTAAGCAATAAAGACCTCAGTCCTAAACTAGATCTAGAATAGCGGGAAAACAAAGCTCCTTTAATTACTTCCGGTAAATTTCGTAAACAAAAAACATTACTTGTAATATGAGTTACATATCTTTGAAGGATTTTAATTTGACTATCTGTGAATTCTTCGTAACCTTCGGTCATGAAATCTTCCTTTTAATCCTTGTTTCTTTCATTTAATGATTTGCCTTAAATATTAATAGAGTGACACATTCTTTGGGCACAATCAAGAAAAAACCATCCCATGCAAATAAGAATCAAGGCTCAACATTTGCATAAATAGCCTCTGATATGCTTTGATCAACATGCGTTTTCTTAAATAAGGTGCCTCATGTTGATTAAAAGACCTCGCCGCAATCGAAAAACCGTAGCCATCCGCTCTCTCTTAGCAGAAACTGTACTGCTTCCTAGCGATTTTGTACTACCCGTTTTTGTTACAATGGAAAAGGAAAAGAAGAGCATTGTCAATATGCCAGGTGTATTTGCTTTGCCCCTAGAAAAACTCATTAAAGAAGCAGAAATCTGGCATGCTAAAGGAATTTTAGCCATTGCTTTATTCCCTACTATTCCCCATGAATATAAAGATGCAAACGCTACTTATGCGCTTTGGGAAAAAGGGTTAATACCTCAAGCCCTGCAGAAATTAAAAAAAGAAATCCCTTCTTTATGTGTAATTACCGATATTGCACTAGACCCTCTTACTTCCCACGGACACGATGGAATTCTCAACGAACAGAAAGAAGTTCTCAATGATGAGACAGTTTCCATTCTCTCTCAAATGGCTCTTTTACATGCACAATTTGGTGCTGATTTAGTAGCTCCTAGCGATATGATGGATGGTCGCATCAGAGCAATCCGCACTGTGTTAGACAAGCATTTTTTTCATCAAGTCGGAATTTTAGCTTATACAGCCAAGTACGCCTCCTGTCTCTATTCCCCTTTTCGTAATGCAGTAGGCTCTCATTTGCAACACGGAGATAAAAAAAGCTATCAGATGAATCCAGCTAACTCTCGAGAAGCGATCCGCCAAGCCCTAGTAGACGAAGAGCAAGGAGCTGATATTCTCATGATAAAGCCCGCGCTTTACTATTTAGATATCATTACCAAAATGAAAGCAGCACTTTCTCTACCCATTTGTGCCTATCATGTCAGTGGAGAATACGCTATGATCATGGCTGCTGAAGAGAAAGGAGTCCTACAAGCAAAAGAGGCTTTCCAAGAAGCCATGCTCAGTATTAAACGAGCAGGGGCTGATTTTATTTTCAGCTACGCGGTCCCTGTACTATTTCCATAAAAAATTAAAGAGATTCTTCAGGGAAAGCGGAAGGATAAATTTTAGAGCAGGCTTTTCAAAACCATTAAAATTAGAAGCAGCAGAGATAGTATAAGCTCCCATATTTTCAAAAATGATCCAATCTCCAATATTAAGCGAAGGAAGATAACAAGTTTTTAGAATACAATCCATTCCATCACATGTAGGACCCCAAACGCTGCTTTTTTGCAATTTACCTTCAGAAGATGGTTTCATCTGGTAGGCTAACGGCGTGACAACAGCGTGATCAAAGATAAGACAGTTAAATGAACCATATAACCCATCATTAACATAATACATACTCATAGTATCTTCATTAGGGAAAGATAACTCTCGTTTAGCGATGATGTTTGTACAGAGTGTGAATGCAGAAGCTGTAAAGTATCTGCCAGGCTCAGCAATGATCTCAATACCAGAGGTAGCAGGAAAATGTCTATCTAATTTTTCATTTATACTATTAGCAATCTCTTTAAAAAGAATGATATCCTCTTTAAAACCAGGAAAACCTCCTCCAATAGCTAGAAAAGTAAAATCAAAACCAAGGGTTTTAGCTAAGGCAAAAATCTTGGCAGAGGTTTCTAAAGCCATTGCGTAAGCATGGATATCTTGACAGTCACTGCCCACATGAAAACTCACTCCAAATACATTAATCTCTAGATCTTTAGCCACACGAAGCAAATGAGGAACATGTTGCTCATAACAACCAAATTTCATACCAAGCTGACAGATAGATTTACTGTCATCTACTCTTATACGAAGAACCCTCCTAGCTCTTGGAAATAATTTTTTTATTTTTTGAAGCTCTAATTCGTTGTCAAATGTCATAACATCGACCCCCATAGAAGCAGCGTAGGTAATAAAAGAACCTGCCTTACAAGGGTTAGCATAAATAATAGATGAGCTATTAACCCCTGATTTTAATACAGCATCAATTTCTCTTTTACTAGCACAATCAAAACCAGATCCTAAAGCAGCAAGAAGATCTAAAAAACTATAGGACAATCATTACATTTTACAGCATAATATGGATGCGCTCGCGGTATTAAACTTTTCCAAAGGTTATATTTATATACGATATCACCAAGGTCTACGACATAAAATGGATCTTCCCAATCCTTCTGAGCAGTATCCTTGATAACATCCGATACAGTTTTATCGATATCTATCCTAACGGATGTATCTATGATCCTAAAGTTTGGTTTTTATTTTCCCTGATAGTACATCAGGGCAGCTATAACAATATTTTTTTAACTCAAGGGCCTTCTCTATGGGATTTTTTTGCATAAAGCTGCTCTTCCAGTAAGTTGACAAAAAAATCAAGATAGCAATCATTTAAGGTTTTATTAGGAAATATATGAAAATCCTATTCTTTTCTATTGCCTTATTTATTTGCAGCTCGATTGACGCTAAAATCATCGAAATAAACTATTTTAATGAAAGTATTCCTTATTTAACACAAGACACACTTTTCATTTTAGACATTGATGATACACTACTTGTTCCTAAACAAATGTTAGGATCTGATATGTGGTTTGAGGACAGAATCAAACAACAAAAAGGATCAGAGGCTTTTGAAAAAACTTTAAATGAATGGGAGGGAATAAGACATTTTACACAGATGCAAATAGTAGAGCCAGGTACGCAAAAAACTATTGAAGATCTACAAAAAAAAAAGCACATAATTATCGGTCTTTCTACACAGTCTTTAACCTTATCTAAAGTAACTTTTCATCAGCTTATAAGTAATCAAATAGACTTAAGAGTAACAGCTCCTCAAGAAAATTATTATTTTCAAAATGAAAATAAGGGTGTGCTTTATGTAAACGGCATTCTTTTCACATCAGGTACCTCCAAAGGTAAAGCTCTTTTTCAACTACTTGAAAAAACAAAACAAAGATTTAAGCGTATCGTTTTTATGAATGATAAAGGCTCTCATCTTGCAGACATAGAAAAGGAAGCAGAAAAAAATCATGTGGAGTTCTTTGGGCTGCGTTATGGCTATTCTGATTTCCGTAAAAAATCTTTTGATTCAAGAATAGCTAACATACAATTGTATCGATCAGGCTTTACACAAATTCTGTCCGATGAAGAAGCAAAAGCTCTTGTACAAAAAAACCCTTGAATTGAAGAGACCATCAATCCACGTATTTCTTAAGATGAAGCTTAATAGGAGGTAATACCCGTTCTATACTTGCTCTGTTTGGCTCTTCCCAAGGTGGCAATTTAAGGGATTCTCCTAGATGCTCAAGCGGTTCATCGACTGAAAACCCAGGAGAAACAGTGGCAATTTCAAACAAAACCCCTCCTGGCTCTCTAAAATAAAGAGAGAGAAAATACTCTCTATTTAAAACAGGTGTTACGTCAAGACCAAATTTCAATAGTTTTTCCCGTGCTGCTAATTGTGTTATATCGGTTTCTGTAGCAAACGCTACATGATGAACGGTACCATATCCACTCAATCCCTTTAATGCTTCTGGACTACAAAGAATATCCACAAAATCACCAGGTTTACCGCTAGCAGAATAACGAAAACGATTCTCTGTTTCAGCAATGAACTTATGATCCATCTGATCGACTAACAAGTTTGCCGTTTTCTCATAGCACTCTTCGACAAGCGTTATTCCATAGAATCCTTTAATGGCAAATTGAGAAGGGATCTTTCCATAAGTAAAGCCCAATCTTCTATCCCATCGATTAGCCACAAGTTCTAAACCCAGACCATCTGGATCTTCAAAATAGATCACGGTTTCACTAAAGCGCTGCTCAGGCTTTTCATAGGGAATATGAAATCTATCCAATCGCTTAATCCAATAATCAATCGAATGTTCAGGAATAGAAAAAGAAGTAACGGTTAATTGCCCTTTACCTTTTCGACCCTGTGGTACGCCAGGATAGGGAAAGAAGGTCATTATAGTGCCAGGAGAGCCTTCTTCATTGCCATAATATAAGTGATAGATTTCAGGGACATCAAAATTAATCGTCTTTTTTACCAACCGCAAGCCTAAAATACCTGCATAAAAATCTACATTTTTTTGTGCATCGGATGCTAAAGAAGTGATGTGATGGATCCCTTTAACCAAAGTATTCATCATTTCATAAAAATCGATCTATGCTTTTATGTATAATGTTTTTTGTTATTACAAAATAAAAGTTCTCTGTTCTTATGCAACAACGATACCTTCTTTAAACCTCCTATCCTTTGATAGGTAAGTCCGAAAGGAACTTAGGATGTCATTGAAAAAATGGATGAGATATCTTTATTCTTTTCTGAACCAAAGATCTTCTTAAAAGCGATATCGTTTTTTGGATCTAAATATCTGAAAAATGCCCTAACTTTACGTCTTCCTCAATGCACTTATGCTATCTGCTATTCCTCATATAATAGCTCATTTTAGCAATCCATCCATTTTGTTTTGCTGCAAGTGTGAACCTTACATTCTCTACATGCATTTTACTCTATTTTTTTTCATTACAACTTAGTAAACAGCGTATTTTTCAACATGTGTTCCTTGGATCTATTTGCCCTTTTTGAAGGTATGACAAATTTAGACAATGGCTCCTTGAATATTTTTTAGCGTTTGCCTTTCTTGAAAGGCTAAAAAATAACTTGCTTATTTTCCCTTAAAACCTTAACTTCCATCCTATTTTTAATAGTTCTTTAAGATTTGGTTATAAAAGCTGATTTTTTTAAAGAGAGAATTCATGGAGGCATCATGGCAAGTCCAGTTAATCTAGATCATGTAAACAACACCTCTGTAACTAGTCAAACAGTGCAAGGGACTTTTGCAGGAAGAACTTGGTTTCCTATTATAAGAGGAGATCCTTCGTTGCCCAAGGAGCAAAGAAACCTGATAAGGACGATAAATCTATTCGGTTTATCCCTTTGCTTAATAGGTTCAGTTTTACTTGGTATTACCATGCCATTATCTGATGATTCTAACTCTAATTCTGAGTTGATGGATTCTAATTATAGAGACATTAGTAGCTTGAGGTTTCCTTGCTTGATTTTAGGCACAAGCACTTTATACTTTGCAAAACTCACTACAACCTATTCAAAAAAAACCAATGAAAACCTAACCAAAATACCCCCTGAATTAATGCATGAAATTGAAGAGCAAGCAAAAAAAGCATGCTCTCATTCCAAAGAAAATGAATTCATTCAGTAGAGGTATATATGATTCATCCATTAGACGCACAGTCTGTGGTAATAGACATACCGCAAACTCAACAAGAAGAGGGACTAGCACAACAAAATAGTATTTGGAATAAAATTACCGCAATACCGATATCCCAAAAAGGATTATTGCTATCTCTGGGAATATACTCTACTTGTACTGCTATTGCAGCTATTGCGAAATTTTTTGAACCAGATCCTCCCCCCGATAGTCTGTTGCCTTCGTTTGTAGATAGTACAGTCGTTGAAAAAAATGCCCAAAAATGGACCCTTGGGCTTGTTTCTCTAACTACTATGGCTGCTATCACGCTTTACGCAAGATACTTCCTGCAAAAAAACCAGCAGCAAGCAGAAAACCCCATAACACCAGAAATAGCTTCTATCATAAAAAGCTATGTTGAGGAAGAAATGATAAAAGCAACCCCTGGACCAAACGGCTTGCAAAACATAAATTAACATAAGAGGTTCATATGAGCACAATTATACCGTATGAAAGACTGCCATCAGAAATACCTTCAGAACAAACCACAAATCAATCTTTTTGGAGAGCTCGGAGTTGGAAGTTTCTTAAACCTCAGCAAGAACTTTTAATAGGCCTAAGCAAACTAATAGCAGTCCAAGGAGTGGGTTTCATCATAACTGGATTACTAAGCGAAATATCAAGCCAAGGTGAAATTGCAAGGGATTTAAATTTGCATTTGACGGCTACCTATTATAACACTTGTCAGCAGGCCGAGCAAACCTTTCTTGTTGCAGGTGTATCTAGTTTGGTTTTTATCGGATGTATTGGTGGTTATTTTCTAAAAAAGAACCAAGAAAAATGCAATGAAATTATATCTCCAAAAATGCAAGTTGCCATACAACATCGGATAAGAAACGAAATTCAAGCACAGTTAGAGAGAAGAAGGATGCTATCTACGTGATATTAGAGTTTTCCAAAGATTCAAGGATTACCATCTAATAATTGTAACGGGCGCGATACAAAGTGTCATAAAGAGACGTCCCTGTTTTTGCTCTAGCTCCTACATCTCGAAGATAGGCAGACAGAGAAAATCCAAGATAGTTACGAGAACTACGAGGGAAAAAAAGATCAAGAGGCAAAACAAAACAGAAGCCTTTATCATAATAAGTTCTTCCATTTACTCGATCATGGCCATTTGTGATTGTCATCCAAAGAGAAAAACGTAATCCACTGGGGAAGTAACGACCTAACTCTATGCGAACACCTCTGTCTTTGGCTAAAAATCGCCCTACACTCATTTGTAGATCTACATGTAAAGATTTGCAATCATAATAAATATCTAAGAAATATTGCATCCCCGTAAAAGGAATCTCAACATATCCTGTTTTTTTTAGTTGTTTTACATGTCTCGTAAAGGCCATCCCTCGATACTTACGTTTGTAAGTTGCAGCGCATTCTAAGCCGATTGCCCAATTACTATTAACCGGATAAAATAAACATTCTGCTGCAATTCCTGCATAAGCGATTTCAAAATAACCAGTTGCTGTGCGAAAAAACCACCCATATCCCAAATTCCAGGTTTTCTGCAAATAAGCCTCTTCTAAAGAAAGTCGATTAGGACGCAAATAAGATAGCGTATCTGAGCGCACAATGGGTAAGTAAGAAGGATTTTTTTGCTGTTGGGTGATTTTTTGCATGCTAGATGCAATTGAATAACCCAGTTGGATTTTATAGTAGAGCTGATCTTTAATATAACCCTCAGGGGCAAAGATAGCACCTATATTGTACTTAAATTTGCCATTGTTGGTATCAAAAAAAGTAAGCATGCGAGGACGTATTACCAATGTTCCAATCGGTTTATGCCTTTGAAAAATGATTGCTTCTTCATAACAATTCTTACATTCCGGAACTTCTTGTAGAGGAACGAGTTCGTTATATACAAAATCGCTTATTTGATTGTGATACCAACATCGCAGAAGTTCTCTATCAAAACAATACGCTTGGCAGCTTATTCCATCTTCTTCTACAACTAATAGAATGCTTTTTATATCAGAGGGAGTCAAAGCGGCCAAAACACATTGCATTCGCTCTCTAACTTCACACTCTTGGCGATAACGTGTATTGATAATCTTTAAACATAACTGCTTTTCCCCAAAAGCATTGTATTGAAGAGTTGCTCGATATAAATCAAGACCTTGCTGCTTTAATGCATAAGCAATTTCTTGAGAAAAGTCTTGCTCATTACGAATACATCCTAAAGGCTCTGTATTGATAGGCGATGCATATAAACAAGGGTCTTGTGGTTTTGTTTTTTGATTTAATCCCAGAGGAAATTGTAAACAACCAGATATAGCTACTTCTTTTCCTCTTAGGCTTGCAATAGAGAATTGAAAATAATCCCCCGCTGAAAAAACAAGACCTGTATTGATTTTTCCTTTTTCTTTCCTACTAAAGTCATATTCAGCGATAAATGAGAGATTTTTCAGGAATCCTTTTTCGCTTTTTCTAAATGGACTCCAAGACACGCCTGCAAATATTCCTTGTAATCTTTTCCTACCCCACCCCAAGGAACATTCTACATTTAGAAGAAGAAACTGCTTGCTCATCACAATATAGGGAGAATTAACGCCCCCTATTCCGATGAAATCATCTATGCCCACAGCAAGAGATGGAAGATATGTAAAACCGTCTTTTTCTGTAATCAACCCTAACTTAATATTTGCTATTCTATCTGTATTCTGCTTTTTCATTCCTTTATAAATATGGTAATTTACTGACACTTGAATTCGATCAAAGAATTGAAATCCAATACCATAAATTTGAAAAGAGGAGGTAGCCGTTATATTTGCTGCTAGAGTACCTGTTATATCCATACGCGCAGAAGGGATATGAAAATATCCCCCTAATGTCGAGTAGTTATAGATAAAAGGAAGTCTATCAGCTATCTTAATTTCGCCTTCTAGATCATGAAAAAGAGAATTCTCTTCAAATTTTTCTAGGCAAAAAGAATTTTGTTCTGCGAAAATCCAAGAAGCGCTAACAAGAAAAATAGCGCAACACATCTTAAGTGAAAAACCCACAAAGCACTCTTAATATAGCATGCGTATTTTCAAAGGACGCACCAAAAATAAAGAGCTACTTAGTTTTTAACAAGACTTTAAAAGGATTAAACTATGGCAAACTATAGAACTCATACTGGATTCAATCTTTTTCTCATACTACCTGTTCTATTAGGTTTTGGTTATTACTTCTTTCAACCTTCAGAAAGAGCCCTGATCACTTTTACTGCAACCTTCACTTATGCTACTTTATTTATGAACCCAGATGTAGATCTTGTTCACAAAATCAAACTATTTTCTCTGCGTGGATTTATCACATTGCCTTTTCGGGGTTACTCCAAAATATTCAAACATAGAGGGATTTCCCATTCTTTTTTATTAGGCTCTTTTACCCGTATTATTTGGTTTAGCTCCATTCTATTCTTATTGGGGTTTAGTTTTTCTTTTTCAGATAATCTCTTTTCTTTTTGCAGATATTTTAAAACATATTTTATCTATGCTTTAATAGGGATTTGTTTGGCCGATTGGAGTCATCTACTTTTAGATATAAAAAAACAAGAAAAATAAAATAACCTTTTTTATATCAATAAAAAATTTGAATTTCAAAAAAAGACAATCCTTTCTATCGTAGGAATTGTTTTTAGAGTTTTAATTGAAGATAATTAGTTGAACTCATATACTCAACGGATGCAAGAAAAAGCAATCTGAACTACTAGTTAAAAAGGCAAAAATGGAGCTTATGATCCTTTTGGCGGTGTTTTCTTTCACATATTTTCTATAAGTTATAAGGAATTCAAATGAGCTATCTTAAAGATTTCCAAACTCATATCGCTAAGCATAACTATTCTGGAGTACTTAAGTTGTGGGAGGAGTATTGCGCTGGGGATGAGTTGGATATAGAAGAACTCAAAGCAATTTTAAAAAGCATTAAACACTCTGAAATGGCCGATTCTTTCGGTCTACACGTACAAGAAATTCTGCCCTTATGGCAAATTACCCCACAAAGTCCTGGTTCTCAAGAAATATTCAAGCTTATCGTTGATTTGCAGACAATGAATGATGATGCCCTTGCTCAGATAACGCTAGACTTCTTAAAAGCTGAATACCCAAATGATCCTCTTTTCAATGAGAAAATTCGTCTAATAGGGCTGCGTAATCGAGAAAAGTTCCAAGGCGCAGTTAGTAACTTTGCACTGCTCTCTCACATGAAAATAGGAAATTATGTTTTCCACACGGGTGGATGGGGTGTTGGAGAAATTGTAGATTTTTCTTTTGTTCTTGAGCAAGTAAGTATCGAGTTTGACTATGTTCCTGGTAGAAAGGACCTCTCCTTTATAACTGCATTTAAAGTTTTAATACCTATCCCTCCCGATCATTTTTTGGCTTTGCGATTTGGAAATCCTGATTTACTTGAGAAAAAAGCTAAAAAAGATCCTGTTGGGGTAATTCATATGTTACTAAAAGATCTAGGCCCTAAAACAACAGCAGAAATTAAAGATGAACTATGTGATCTCATCATTCCTGCTAAAGAATGGACAAGATGGTGGCAAACCACTAGATCGAAGTTAAAAAAAGACACCTTTATTGAAATCCCTGAAGATGTTAAAGATAGTTTTAAATTAAGACAAACAGAAATAAGTCATGAGCAAAAGCTTAGCGATGTATTACAAAGCAAACCCAATGCAGACACCCTTATTGAAATGGTCCATGGCTTTTTAAAAGATTTTCCAGAAACACTGAAAAATAAAGAGTTCAAGGCAACTCTTGAGACCAAACTCTCTGAAGCTCTTTTACTCACTGACATCACTCCTGCTCAAAGTCTACAAATACATTTCTTTTTGCAGGATTTAAAGGATGAAAAAGAATCTGCATCTGTAAAAGAAATTTTTGAGAACTGTTCTTCTATTTTCAAGCTAATCGATGAGATCAAAATCATTAGCTTTAAAAAACGTTGCTTAAATTATCTACAACAACATTCTGCAGAATGGCAGCAGATTTTTTTAGATTTGCTTTTTTATATCGATGTCTCGGCATTAAGAGATTATATCCTTTCTGCTTTACTTGCAGCTAAAGCCTCCGATGGGCTCATGCAAAAGCTAGAACAACTATACACAAATCCAGCTAAATACCCGTCTGCTTTTATTTGGTACTTTCAAAAGGTCATTAGCCAAAAAACACTTCCCTTTTGTGATAAACAAGGTCGAACAAGATTTTTTGAGGGGCTTTTAGTCTTACTCAGCAGGATTGAGCATCAACCTCTACAAAGAGACCTTCTTAAAAAGATTCATAATCTTATATCAGCTGGCCGTTTTGCCATAGTAAGACAGATCATGCAAGAGTCCAGCATTGAAGATGTAAAAGAGTTTCTTCTTCTGGCTACAAAATGTCATTCTTTGAGTGATCATGATCAGAAAATCTTTGTCTCACTTGCAGAAGTAGCATACCCTCAATTAGCTAAGCTTCATAAAAAAGAGCTCCAAGAAGATCTTACTATTTGGACAACTCAAGAAGGATACCAGAAACTACAACAAAGAATCCAACAGATAGCCACAGTAGAAACTGTAGAAAATGCTAAAGAAATTGAAATTGCAAGAGCCCATGGAGACCTAAGAGAAAATGCAGAATTCAAAGCTGCTTTAGAACGCAGAGATAGACTACAATCAGAGCTTAAAGCCTTATCTGAACAAATGCACCACACACGTGTTTTGTCTAAAGAGGATATTTCCACTCAAGAAGTAGGAGTAGGAACTATTATTGATTGTAAAAATACGCACGGAGAAAAAATAAGCTATACAATTCTAGGACCTTGGGATGCGGATCCAGAAAAAAATATCCTGTCCTTTCAATCCAAGCTGGCCTCGACCATTAATGGCTTATCAGTAGGAGAGTCTTTTCAGTTTCAAGAAGAAACTTTTACTATAGAAGCAATCCATAGCTATCTTTAAAATTTTGAAAAGGAACTTTGCATCCAATGTCTCTGATTTGTTATATCTTTACTAAAACAAGAGAATAGCTTTATGCGTTTGATTATTGCTAGTAAGAATATACATAAAATCAGAGAATTTCGTGCTATGCTTAAACTGTTTCCTAAATTGGATTTATTAAGCTTAATCGATTTTCCTTTTTATACCCCTCAAGAAGAGACAGGCATGAGTTTTACAGAAAACTCTATTGCTAAAGCTATACACGCTGCTACTCAATTAAATGCATGGGTAATTGCAGATGATTCAGGACTTGTTGTACCCGCTTTAAATGGGGAGCCCGGTGTTTTTTCCCATCGCTATGCAGGAGATAATGCAACCGATAAGCAAAACAGGCAAAAACTCCTTAACTCTATGCAACATTTACAAGATCCCTTGCGTCATGCCTATTTTGAATGTGTAATCTCTTTAGCTTCTCCAGAGGGCTTGAAAAAAACCACTACAGGAAAAGTGGAGGGAGTTATTTTAGAAAAAGAAAAAGGCAGTTTAGGTTTTGGTTATGATTCTATTTTCATGAAGCACGAATATGGAAAGACATTTGCTCAACTAGAAGAGACTACTAAAAACAAAATCTCTCATCGCAGAAAAGCATTAGATAAACTTTTTCCTCTATTAGAATCTCTCATTTAATGCGTTACTTTGTAGATGGATATAACCTACTTTTTCATTTAACAAAAAAACGCAACCCTCTGCGCCAGTACCGCCATGAACTCATCACGTATTTTGCAAACTCTATCTCTTCTTTTTTAGATATTGTTTTAGTCTTTGATGGCAGTGATCCACACGAGAAACACTCCACAAAACATCATATAGACCAAGTAGAGATCATCTATACCCCTATGTGCATGACGGCTGATTTCTATATCTTTGAAGAGATTCAATTACATAAAAACCCAGCACACACAACAGTTGTATCCAATGATCAAGAACTCATTATTCGCTGTAGAGCATTAGGAGCAAAAACTCTTTCTTTAACAGATTTTCTCTCTTATATTGCTAAAAAAAATGCAAAGAAAAAAAGATCCATAGTAACTCCTGCTCAAGAAACCTCACAGGAAATTTTCCGCCTGTTAAAAATCTTTGAAGACAAATTAAAAGAACCATGAGCCCTGCAAAGCTTCACGCTCTATATTTTTTACCCTCTTAAAAGAGTTGCAAATAAAAGACGATGCAAGAATTAAAATCAAAATAGTAAAACATCGTTTTCTGCTAAACTTCTTTTGCTCCCACCTACTGAATCCCACTCAAATAAGTAAAACTATCCTATTATAGGCAATACTAGTACTAAAATTAGAGTGATTATTCATATGAAAAAACCAGCACATTTCCATACCTCTTAAGAGTAACTTTTTGGAAGTACGCCAGCTATCGTAATCCTAAAGGACTGTCCAGATGACTGAATAAAGAGAAAAAAGCTGCCCTAAATTTTAAGGCAGCTTAATGTAAGAAACTTAGAAACCAATTCCGTAGCTGAAAATCACTTCAGGAACATAAGAGGTCTTATAAGATGTAGGATAAGAAATACTATAGGAGCTCTTACGATGAGTCCAAGTCTTCTTAACGATCTTATCAAGAGCAAAAACAGGAAAACCAATTTGCATTTGGAAGAAACGCTGGCAATTTGTTTCATTTCTATATTGTTTACCAAATACAAGCTCTGGATAAATGGCTACATGAGAGTTATTCACAAACTCTGTTTTCTCATGTACACCTTTAATACCTATGCCTAAACCAGCATAAAATTCAGACTTTAGATTTGGTTTGAAAAAGTAATTGTATAAAACGCCTGCACGAGCTGTTGTTCGCATCCAAGTTTTAGCAATAGATCCAGACAAATCAAACCCGTGATGATCTTTTTGCGCTCTATAACCAATTCCAAAAGAAGGAACCAATTCAGGTAGAGGACCTACTCCAACATTAAGGTATCCAAATGAGTTTTCAACACAGCAACAGCTGGTTTGTTTCTCTTCTTGATTTTCCTGTGGTGTGCTAGCACATAAGAGGCTAACAGGCAACACAAGACAAGCTGTAATAATTTTCAATATCTTATTCATATACACATTCTCCGTTGTTAATAATGAAATACAAAAGACATTCTATGAACACAGAACATTTTTTTCTTCTTAAAAGAAAATTTATATAACAAAAATAAAATCCTTATCTTATCTTTAACATAAGAAAATCTAAGAATCTCTAGAAACCGTTCCATTTTTTACAACAGTTCTAGAAGATGCTTAGAAACCAATCCCATAGGTAAAAGTACATAAAGGTGCGCATTCCAAATCGGTTTTTATTGTTTGGTAATCGCGATAAGATCTGATTTTCTTAGATCTGGTATAAAGACTAGGCAAGCTGACTTGTAGTTGTATAAAACGCTGATTGCCTTGTCTATTGCTATATTGTTTACCCAATGCAATCTCTGGAGAGAAACCCACGATGGATCCAAGTCTTTTTATATCGATGTAATTAACACCAACTCCTAATCCTACGTAAACTTGAGAACTTACATTAGGAAAGAAAAAGAAATTGTATAAGACATTAGCTTTTTTTCTCTTAATACGAGCTTTCTTATCTTCAAAGCAAGATGTGTAATCGATGGTTTTACATACAATCGATGCTGATAGATCTAAACCATGCTGATTTTTTTGCAATCTATATCCAACTCCAAAAAAGGGAGCGGCAAAAACAGACTCCATACCAACATTCACATACCCAAACGAATTCTGAATAGGTTTTGCAACTTCTATTTCTTGTGTATCAGCAAATAAAGAGCCAAAGGCTAGCATAAAAGCGGGGACAATTTTTAATATTTTTTTCATATAATCTTTCTCTTTTCTTATTAATAAAATGGATAACGACCATTCTATTAACGAGAATCTTTTTTTTCTTCTTGAAAGAAAATTTATATGGCAACAACAAATATTAAATAAAATCTTTAAATTAAAGAATGGAGAGAATTAGAAAAATGTTTTCTGAATAAAAAATTGTAAATGTATTTTAAAAACCAATCCCATATCTAAGAACAAATACCACAGCATTCTCTTCTTTGAAGAGAATAGGTATTTTTAAGAAGCCCACTTGCATTTCTAAAAAACTACTCGTGTATTGTTTCCCTAACCCAAGCTTTGGGCATAATTCTAAAAAAGGTCTACTTTTTATCTCAGCAGAACGTTTAAAAAAGAAAGCGTCCATTGCCTCTTCTTGACTCATATGATAATCAATATCTAGTCCCATCCCTATATAAAACAGCTTTACATAAGGTATAGATAATTGCAAAACCCGGTAATCTTTCTGCCCATATCCAGAAAAGGAACCCTCTAATTTATCTATGTTCGCATTTGGAAGTGCATTTCCCATAGATTGTATGGCTTCTAAATCTTGTATTTCTTGTGTATTAGCAAATAAAGAGCCAAAAGCTAACGCAAGATAGGTATGAGCAATTTTTAAAATTTTTTTCATGTAGCCTTTTTTTATTACTTAATGAATAGAAACAACTGCATTATATCAGAAATATTTTTTTCTCGAAAGTTGTATGGCAAAAAAAATAGGTAATACCTCTTAACAAGAAGAAGTTTCTTGTGTTATTTTAGAAGAGACAAATACCTCTTCCCAAGCATAATTTGTGATTAGCTTGCGAATCTCTAACGTTGACTCTGCTTTGTTAATCGCTTCGCGTAATTTAGACGCACCTTGCATGCTTTTTAAAAACCAACACCCAACCCTTCTTAAATCTTGAACGGCTTTTTTCTCTTCTTGATAAGAGACAATGTGCTCTAAATGTTCTAGAAAGATATCGCGTCTTTCATAAGAAGTTCGGGTGGGTATTTTTTTTGTGGTTAGATATTCATAGACATCTTCCACAATCCAAGGATGGCCCATCGTACCACGAGCAATTAAAATAGCATCGCATCCCGTGTATAAAAAAAGCCTTTCTGCATCAGAAGCTGAAAAGACATCGCCATTACCGATTACTTTGATGGCTTGTGCTGCTTGTTTGCATTCGCGAATCCAATTCCAATTCGCAGGACCTCTGTAAGCCTGAGCTCTAGTTCTTCCATGAATACAAATCGCTTTGGCTCCTGCTGATTCAGCAACCTTTACAATTTCTACTGCATTAATTTGAGAGCTATCCCAACCAGCACGGATTTTAACAGTAACAGGAATTTGTACTGCAGACACCATATTTGCCAAGATGTCTCCGATTAACTGAGGTGTTTTTAACATTCCCGAACCACTACCGTCTTTTGTCACTTTATCAACAGGACATCCACAGTTTAAATCCAGACTATCAAAGCCTAAGTTTTGGATAATACGCGCACATTCTGCTGCAAGCTCTGGCTTGCTTCCACATAATTGCGCACCGATGGGATGCATGGTAGGTTCAAAGTCTAAAAAACGACAGGTTTTGGGACTCTGACGTACTAAAGCATCCATTTTGACCATCTCACAAAAAATCAAACCCGGTTTGTATTTGGCAAGCATTCGACGAAAGGGAAGATCTGAGCAACCGGCCAGAGGAGCACAAAAAATATTGGAGGGAAGAACAAGCGAGCCTAATGCAAAAGATTTCTGTAGCAAGGACATTAAATAAAAAGCCGCAAGAAAAAACTTTCAAGAAACTGTAGAACGAAAAAAGCAATGATTGGACTTAAATCTAAACGCCCGCCAATAGGAGGAATCAGGTTTCTAAACACATTTAAGTAAGGATCTGTATAAAACCGTAAAAAATGCATGAATCTCGTATGGGAAAAAGAAGGAAACCAAGAACCCAATATACGCAAGGTCAACATAATCGTATAGACAAAGAAAATCCAGTGAATAATATTAGCTAGTAAAATAGACATGGCATTAATATTATCTAACTTCCGTTAATCTTTTCAAGACCAACTTTTGATTAGATTATCATAAAAAATTTTATAATTTGAGGTCTATTCTTGGTTACAGTAGGGATTGCACTAAATCAAGAGCACTTACGTATTGCGATTTTAACTAAGAAAAAATCACAAGTCACCATTCAAAAATTCTATACACTAGTCAACTCACCTGATTCTGTAAAACAGCTTTACAGAGATCTATCTATTTATGAAAAAAATTTTATTATAGCTACTTTCTTAGAAACACAAGATGTTATCTTAAGGCGCTTGGTTCTTCCCCTAACAGAAAAGAGAAAGATTCTAGCGACTCTGCCCTTTCAAATTGAATCCTTAGTAATGACCCCAAATGACTCTATGGTTTCTGTATGTATTGATCGGATTTCTAAAAAAAGCTCTTCGGTTGGAGTTTTTATCACCTCTCAAAATCTTTTTTTTCAGCATACGCAATCTCTAGAAGATAAAGGTCTTCATACGCATTTTGTCAGCTGTAGTAGTTCCAGTTTATTTCGTTTTATCACTTGGGCTTTTCCCAAGCAGAAAACGGGAATTGTTATTCATATTGGATCTCAAGAAGTGCTTTGCTTGTTTTATCAGGAAAATCATTTGGAATCCGTTAAGGCGTTTTCAGCGGATCCCATATGTTTGCAAAAAAATTTAGAGAAATACCAATTCTTCTTAACTCAAAAGGGATGGGATACCAACTGTCCTTATATATGTATTGAAGAAACCCCTTCCCTTGTCGATTTTACAAGTTTAGTAGGAGACATATTTGTTGGTGAGCAGCTGTTTTTAGGAGACCCAAATCATCACCCATATGCTCTTGCCATAGGAGCAGCATTAGAAGCTATTGCCGAAGATGGTAGCCAAGTGAATTTTAGTCAGAAAATGTTTATGACAAAAAAAACTAAACAACATTTTTTAAAAAAAACATTCTATTATCTAGGAGCTTGCGCAGTTCTCAATCTGACTAGTTTAATAGGAGTGCAAACATATCTACATAAAAAACAAACGGCACTATTTGCGCATATTACTTCTATTTTACCTAAACAAAAAACTTCTCCTAAATCGGTTCAAGATTGGCAAGAACATCTTCTTTCTTGGAAAAATAAGCTTAGCGTACAAAAACTTCCCTTTTCCCTTCTCCCGACAGTTCCTAAAGTGAGTGATGTCTTAGCCTGGATAAGCGCTCATCCGGCTTTTATCAATGAAGGAAAAGCAAAGGACGGAATAGAGGTTCTATCTATTCACTATCAAATGCTCAAATACCCAACGGTTGATCAAAAAAACATTCCCTACGAAGCACAGGTGAAAATTGAATTTACTGCATCAGCTCCAAGACTTGCGCGTGAATTTCATGAGTCTCTGCTGAAAGAAAACCAAATGATTCATACAAAAAAACCTGTACAATGGCATGCACAGGGAAATAAATATCGTGCTATTTTCACCCTAAAATCTTTGGACTAACTATTTTTTATGTACTCTTTTTTGCATCGTTTGATAATCACAAAATATCACTGGATATTGCTACTACTACTAGCGCCTCTCCCTAGCTGCTTGATCATTCTTCATGGTTATTATCGCCTATATCAGTTGGAAGAATTGACAAACACTACCCGAATCATTCATAAAAAAATTCTGTACAATGCACTGGTTCAAAAAAAAGAAGAAAAAATTCTTTCTCAATTAAAAACAAGTGATCCTCAATACTTGGATAAGTATGTAGAATCTCTTTGTTTTCTGCAACCAGAGCAAAAAAAACTACAGACACTTTTATTAGAAAACAGGTTAGATCCTATCTCTTTTCAACGATTACATTGGATTTCTCAAGAAAATCGATTAGTGTTTTTCGAAGAAAAAATCAGAAAACACTCTTTGTTTTGTGAGGTGGAAGAGAGACAACAAAAGACCATTCAAGCAAATGAAGAAGATTTAAAACAACTGCTTTGTTTTATCGAGCAGGTGCACATTTGGCCCTATGGGGCAAAGCCCGGTGTTCCTTTTTTGTTTATCACAGATTTTAATCTGGTTAAAAAACCTATTACCCCTCAACAAAAAGTTTTTTGTATCGATATGAAATTGATTAAACGAGAAGCTCTATGACGAAAAAAATACTTTGTGCAATAGCTCTTATCATCTGCTCTGGTTGTGGATCCTCTTTTCGATCTGACTCTCCTGCAATTGTAAGTTTACAACTCATCGATAGAAATGGTTTTGCAGAAACCATTAGCAATCAAGATCGCCTATCGACTTACCAAAACATAGATTTTCTACAACCTCAACCCTACCAAAAAGTGCTTAGGGTTTATAAGCGTACCGATCTTGGAAAAAGCTCTTCTATAGTAACTAGTTATCATGATAATGGCCAGCTCTGGCATCATTTAGAGGTTGTCGATGGTAGAGCTCACGGTCTTTATCAAGAATATTACTCCAATGGTCAGCTCAAAATAGATGCTTTTGTCATCGAGGGTGTAGCCGATATTCATAACTTAGCTCAAGCAAGCTGGATCTTTGATAAAAAGAGCACTGTAAGAAATGAACAGGGACGAATCATTGCGGAAATTTTCTATGATAAAGGTCTTTTACACACTCCCAGTATCTATTACTATCCTGAAGGAAACATTAAAAAAATCATTCCCTACCAACAAGGACTCATTGAAGGTTATTTGGAAGAATTTGACTTCAATGGCAACATTTTGCAAAAACTAGCTTACCACAAAGGAGAAAAAGAAGGGTTTTCTGTAGGCTATTGGGATAAAGAACAATTACAATTTAGTGAAATCTACCAAAAAAATCATTTAATAGAGGCCACCTATTTTGATCCAAGCGGGGGAAAAATAGCAGAAATCTACAATGGCTTTGGTCAAAAGGCAGAGTTCATAGAAGGAAGATTATATCAATTAATCACCTTCACCAAAGGTCTTGCGGAAGGAGAGATAAAAATATTTAATCCTGACAGAAGTCTACATGCTATTTATTCTATTAAAGATCAAAAAAAGCATGGCGAAGAGAAGATCTATTACAGCGGTTCTTTAGAAAATCCTCAAATCAAACTCTGCCTTTATTGGGATGACGATATGATTCAAGGTATGGTTAAAACTTGGTACCCTAGTGGTAAACCAGAGAGTCAAAGAGAGTTCAACCAAAATAAAAGACATGGAACTAGCGTAGCTTGGTATGAAAGTGGAGATATAATGTTGATCGAAGAGTATGACCGAGATCTATTGATTACCGGTAGTTATTTCAAGCCTAAAGATGACACCCCTGTCTCTCAAATAGAACAAGGAAAAGGAACTGCTACCTTGTATACTTCTAACGGCTTATTCTTAAAAAAAATCAGCTATAAAAAAGGAAAGCCCAAAATTGATGAAGAACCGCTCTTACGCTAAGCTATTAATTAGAGAAGAACTCATTAAGATACGTAAAGGTCTTAGCAAGACTAGAAAAAAACAAGCTACATACAATGCTTATTTGCGCCTTAGCAAAAAATTAAAACCCTATAAAAATATACTCTCTTTCTACAGTAGTAGAAGTGAAATCAACATCGATTTATTGAATCAAGATTTATTCAAAGAGCATAGACTTTTACTACCTAAAATAGAAAACATAGGTCTTAGCGCACATAAAATTACTAAGTTCGAATTCATCCCTTCTACTTTCGGTATACTAGAGCCTCATCCAAAATTCTCTATTCCCATTGCTCTAGAAAAGATCGATTGCATTTTAGTGCCTGCATTAGGCTTTGATTGTCTATGTCACCGCATAGGCTATGGTAAAGGTCATTACGATCAACTCTTAGAAAAGCTGCAAAAGGATCACCTCAAATCTCATACAATAGGAATTGGTTTTCAAGAACAGCTCTGCATCAAGTCTTTGCCTACGGAAAAACATGATATTTCTTTAGATGAATTGTTGTTGTTTTAAACAGACAAAAAAATACCGCTGTTAAAACCAAATCCTAAAAGCGTTTGTTACTCTGAAAATTTCAAGCTTATCATAAGCAATTCTTCTCATTTTTTTAACGAGTTGCTATCGTATATGTGAAATGAAGAAGCTGCAAGATGTAACTAATAGGTGTTACGTTACATATCAAGCCGCTGTGTCTGCTTTGAAAAATTTTCAAGAGCTCAATATCGAGTATATTCACGAATAATAAGACTACGTAAGAGAAAAACAAAATCTATGGTCTTTGAGGAGGTTGCATCTCCTGATACTCTTCTTGTGGAGTATTATCTTTTTTTCTAGCTCTACATGTACGCGTGCCTAAACAACTAAGAGCCTCCACAGCGCCTCCAGTAGCTACGGTATCACATATAGAGAACTGCTCTCCACTTAAGCAGTACCAAACGACTACATAAGGGGTTTGTGAACGACTCTGCTGTATGGGAACCCTGCTTTGGTAAGGTCCATATGTATTATACCAAGTAGTGGAGTTTTGTGCACGAATGAGCATTTCTCCTAAAAAAGAACCATCAGCTCCTCTCACTACAGCTCGCAGATCATAAACACTATCATTAAATAAACGTATAGATTCAGCTTGCGTATAAGAAGTTATAAAAAAAAAGCTAGCTAGCGCCAATAGCATTTTCATAATTGACCTTAAATAAATTTACTTAGAAATAGGTAAAAAATTATTTTCTGTCAACTTTAGCCCATTTAAAATCGATTCCGCCAGTAGAAGATAGGGCCACTTGACGAACATTTCGATTTAAATAGAGCATACGATAATAATAGATGGGGATCATGGGCATGTTATCCATTAAAACCTGTTCTGCTTGTTTTAAAAGAAGCGTTCTTTGTTTACTATTTACCGTTTTATTAGCAGAATTGAGTAACCGTATATAATGAGCGTCCTCCCAACCGGTATTATTGGACCCACCTTTTTTATATTTAAATACCTCTAAAAAGTTCATCGGATCTTCAAAATCTGCAATCCAAGATCCTGTTGCTAGTTGATAATCTCCTTTAGAAACACGATCAAAATACATTTTTGCTTCTACAGCTTCTAATTCTACAAGCACTCCAAGGGATTTCATCCATTGTTGTTGCAACCCTTGTGCTAATACATGGTTTTTCTCATCAGCTCGATAAAGAAGAGTGATCTTAGGAAGATCTTGCTGCAAAAGATCTTTGGCATTCTTTAAGTCCGCATCTAAAAAATAGGGGTTATCTTGTAAACCAAGCCCAGTAGGAACCAAACCCGTTGCAACCATTTGATTTCCTTGAGTGATATGAGAGACGATATCTTCTCTATTTACGGCTAAGGCAAAGCAGCGTCGAACAGATCGATTATTAAAAGGAGGTTTTTGTGTTTGTATTCTTACCAGATATGTTCCCAAAAACTCTTTATCCATAAAATAAGCAGATTTTTTTAAAGAGTCTAGGGCCTCAATAGGAAGGGTGGATAAAGGAGAGCCCGCCCAATCAATTTCTTCTCTTTCAAACAGACGCAGCTCTGTTTCTTCAGAGAGCATATAGGCTACAATCTCAGACAAAGAAACAGAAGAACTGTCCCAATACATAGGATTTTTATGCAGTCGAATCAAATTGCGCTGTTCCCAATTAGCTAGAGTGAAAGGACCATTACAAACATACCCAGAATCCTGCCAACCCCAATTTGGATTTTCCGTATCTAGTTTGCGATGTACTGGAAAAAAAAGAGGAAAAGATAACAATTCTAAAAAATAAGGTGCTGGATGTTCTAGTTCAATTTCCAATTCATAATCAGATAACACACGAATTCCTAATTCTGAACTGGGCATCTTTCCTTCTTTGACCACTTGTGCATTTTTAATCAGATACATCTGATAGGCGATATCTGATGGAAATGCAGGATCTAGCACTTTATGCCAAGCATAGGCAAAATCATGCGCAGTCAATGGGTCCTTATTTGACCAATAGCTTTTGATTAAGGTAAATCGGTAACGCGTTCCCTCTTCTGATACTTGCATATCTTTTGCTAGAGCAAATTCTACTTTGCCTTGTGGATTTTTGCGTGTAAGCCCCTCAAATAAATGTCTTAATAAAGTAATGTCTTTAAGAGCTCGTGCGCGTCTTGGATCTAAACTTTGAGGATCGTCTCCTATATTGATACGCAGTACTTGTGATTGAGTTTCTTTTTTTTCTTTTGAAAAAGAAAAGCAACCAGTTAAAAGCACAATAATACATGTTAAAAAAAATTGAACCATGGTATTTTCCTATCACTTTTTAAGGAAATTTTTTTTATTTTCACTATAAGATAAGCAGATCTAATAACGCGAGGCTTAAAAAAAATTATGTCTACAATAGTATATGCTCCTGTTCCTGTGCTCAATACCCCTGGTTTTGCTTCCTGTTTTGGAGGAGAAGATGGTCGTTCTATTCCATTAGATGAGCAAGGATTAATGAGAGGTTTAGAAACCATTCTTTTACCAGGGAGTTCATTAATCTTAAAACAAAAGATATCTGAGCATATCTGGAGAATAGAAACACCTAGCTACTCTGGAGAAAAACTATATATCGATAAAAGACTTATAAACGAGAAACCCTCTATAGAACAACCAAGTAAATTAACCTCCCAAAAAATTTGTGAAACCTTAAAAGAGTTGAAAGGAACCCCTTATTTATGGGGAGGAAACTGGCCATTAGGTATTGATGAAATGCTCAACCTCTATCCTCCCGCTTTTGCTGTTAATTTCTTTAGTCTTTCTCCAAAAATACAAAATGCTTGGTTACTTAAAGGAGTGGATTGCTCAGGTCTTCTCTACTATGCCACTAATGGACACACCCCTCGCAATACATCTGATTTAGTAAATTATGGGAAAACCGTTTCTCTTAAAAAAGAGATTGTCCAAATAATAGAGCCACTAGACTTAATTGTATGGAAAGGACACGTGATTATTGTCATCGATAAAGAAACTTGTATTGAGAGCACCATGGAAAACGGAGTTCATTTACGTAGTCTTTCTGAGAGAGTAAAAGAGGTTTTAAAAACAAGAAAGCCTGTAAATGAAAACCCTTCTGATGATTCTTTTGTCATTCGTCGCTGGCATGCAAAGTTTTAAGCTTTGCGTAATGCGCAGCACCAAATAAAGCTGTTGTATCCTCTAATATAATGTGGACAGGAATATCTTGCATAAGGGAAGAAAATCTTCCCTTAGCTATAAAAGCTGACATAAAACCCCCATGTTTAAAAAACGGTAATAACCTCGGTGCTAATCCACCACCTAAATAAACGCCACCTCTAGCTAGATATTTAAGCGCTAAGTTTCCAGCTTCTGCACCATATATGGAAACAAAGATCTCTACAGCGTGTATACAAGCTGTAGATAAATTCTCTAATGCTTTCTCTATCACAAGTCTTTGCGGCTCTAATTTGCTGGAGATCGCCTCAATTTCCGGGTCGCTTTGTTCTTTATGTGTATCCACTAGAAATCGATATATTTGGTATAGACCAAATCCCGATAAGATTCTTTCATAAGAGACATGTTTGTATTGTTTATATAAATAAGAAAAAAGCTCCATTTGCTCTTCATTGCAAGGAGCAAAGTCGGTATGACCACCTTCTGTTGCAATGGGTTGGTGTATTTTTGTATTCCAAAATAAACCCGCTTCTCCTAAACCTGTGCCGGCAGAAATCAATACCCGATTGCCTTGTATTTTTTTTCCTTCGTTTAAAGTTACATACTTGCTAGGAGAAAGAAACTGCAATCCCCATCCGCTAGCTTCTAGATCGTTGAGTAAAAACACATGGGGGATTTTGCATTGATACTGCAACTCTTCTGCAGAAAGGGTCCAGGGTAGATTTGTTGCCCGACAAACTCCATCTTGTACAGGTCCAGCCACCCCAAATCCAGCTCGAGAAATAGAAATATGAGGGAATGGAGCTAGAAAATGATGCAGTAAAGAAGAAAAGTCGGAAAAATCACGACTATGAAAGGTTTTTTCCTCTATACATTGCAACTGCAACTTTTCTTCAAAAAGAGCTAAACTAACTTTTGTTCCTCCTATATCACCTGCCAACAACATAAATTATCCTTTATTTTTTTATAATTAATTCTCGAATTAGACACCATTTACAAAATCGATTATCCTTGACGCAAAGGCTCAACCAGATTCAATCTTAAGATCAGATAACAAAAGGAACTTTATGGCTCAACAAAATGATACAGGAAAAAGAAAAGCTCTAGAGCTAGCAATGACGCAAATTGAAAAACAATTTGGTGAAGGATCGATCATGACTCTAGGTAAACACTCTTCCTTAAAAGGGGAAATGGGAGTGATTAAAACAGGTGCAATAACCCTTGATCTAGCACTGGGAATTGGAGGAGTGCCTCGTGGAAGAATTGTAGAGATATTCGGTCATGAATCCTCTGGGAAATCCACACTTGCCACTCATATTGTGGCCAATGCACAAAAGAGCGGAGGCCTTGCTGCTTATATAGATGCAGAACACGCACTAGATCCAACTTATGCTGCTAAAATCGGTGTTAAGCTCGATGAGTTATTGATCTCTCAACCTGATTCAGGAGAAGAAGCACTAAATATTGCGGAGATGCTTGCACGCTCTAATGCAATAGATGTTATAGTTATTGATTCTGTTGCAGCTTTAGTTCCTAAAAGCGAGCTTGAGGGGGAAATTGGCGATTCTTTTATGGGACTGCAAGCAAGAATGATGTCTCAGGCTCTTAGAAAACTAACAGCTACTCTTTCCAAAAGCAATACTTGCGCTATTTTCATTAATCAAATACGTGAAAAAATTGGAATTATGTTTGGTAATCCAGAGACTACAACAGGTGGAAAAGCGTTAAAGTTTTACGCCTCTGTTCGGTTAGACATTCGTCGCTGTGGAAGCATTAAAGGTCCAGATAACATAGAGGTTGGCAATCGTGTTAAAGTAAAAGTTGTGAAAAACAAAGTGTCTCCTCCTTTTCAAGTCGCTGAGTTTGATATTTTATTTAATGAAGGGATTTCTCGTATTGGCACTTTAATCGACTTAGGCGTTGATCTAGGTATTGTTGAGAAAAAAGGCACTTGGTTTAGTTTTCAAAACCATCGTTTAGGACAAGGAAGAGAATCTGCTAGAGAAGAATTGAAAAAGAATCCCCATCTAGTAGAAGAAATAGAAAGGTTAATTCTAGCTAAAATCAAAGAAGCTAAAGGCCCAATTACCCCTCTTGTAAAAGAAGAGAAAGAAGAGGTGTTAGCCTAAAAAAAACAAGCCACCGGTAATAACCGGTGGTCTTATTTTCCATAATCCAATTACTCCTCTTGATAAGAGAAGAGGCTATCAAATTCTGATGACATACAAATTCAATTTTTCTAGTCCTCTAGCTGTCTTTTTAAAAGAAGTTTCGGGTTTGTATTTTGATGTTCCACTGCCATGTCTTTCGATGAGAAAACAATGGTCTTTTTCTAATCGTAGTCTCTCTACGTTTGCTTTTGGGAAGATGTCAACTAACCCAGCCTTTATCAATTTTGAGGATCCTGAGAATACCCCTCCATACGGCAATATTTTCCAAATTTTTATTAAATTTGGGTTTTCTATTTTTTCTGAAAATCTTTGAAACGCTTCTCGCGCTTGTTCAAAATAAGTTACATTAAAATAAAAAATGATTTTCCTTTGTAAATCACAACCAACTATGGTTATGGCATGCTTTCTTGCTGGGATGCTCACACCATCATATTTGCCTCCATTGCATTGCATCCCAACCGACCAATTTTCTACAGTTTTAAATTTTTTTTCCTTAAAACAGCTTTCTTGTAAATCATATAAATCATTTTTTAAATGTAAATAATTGCAAACAGTCCCGGTTTAAATCCTTATTTTTAATTAAAATTATAACAATCAACATTAAATTTTTTTATAATTATAATAGTAAAATAATGGACAAACCTAAATACGGGAAAGTGATTTTTCGAATCTTATGTAGTGAGAAAGCATATCGATAATATTTTTAAAAGAAGAGGTGAAAAGACCTAACTTCTTTAAGTATTCACAGCAGCTAGATAACTCATTTTGGAAATATTCTAGCGCTTTTTCAGGACCTAGCATATGAGCTATGCTAAGTTTAAGGTTTTCTTGCCCATCTTGTTTAATATCATGAAGATCGTCTGCAATTTGAAAAGCAAAACCAAAGTGATGCGCTAGTTTTTTAACTAACTCAAGTTGCTTTCTATCCCCTCCTCCAAAAAGCCAACCGAAGGTAAAAGCGATTTCAAAAAGTGTTCCTGTTTTTTGAGAAATAATTCTTTGCGCGGTTTCTAAAGAATGGTCTGGAGGGAAAAGATCAAAAAACTGTCCTCCTGTAGCACCTAAAATCCCAGAACATTGGGTAGCTATGGAAAGGGCTAACGTACAAATGACATCGCTAGATGCAGAAAAAGAAGAGGGGGAGCCCTTAAGACTTTCCGCATTTTGATAAATCTTACCAAATCCAGCTGTCATCAAAGAATAACTAGCCAAAAGAGCTGTTGATTCCCCATAGATCTTATGGGTAGAGGGCTTATCACGTCTTTGGTCATCGTCATCCATACAGGGAAGATCATCGACGATTAAAGAAGCTGTGTGAAAAAATTCCACGGCTAAGGCTGCATCTAAAACATCTAGTTGATTGTTTAACGCTTCTGCAACCAAGATCACGATTAAAGGACGAAAACGCTTACCACCACTCATTAAAGCGTATTCACAGGCATCGCGTAATTTAGTTTTTTCTCCAAACTCAAGAAGGCTTTGGGTAATTTTTTGATCCACTTTTTCTAAATATAAGGAAAAAGAAGGCTGTTTCATTAAGGCTGTCATAGAGATTCTACCATCATATGTGAAGAGGATTTTACAAGACTTTTTGGTGGGATATACCTCTGCAAGGTAATATTTGGATAGCAAATCACATCTTTACCGATACAGGTGCCGGGATTAATTACCGTATTGCACCCAATTTGGGAGTTATCTCCTACACATGCGCCTAGTTTTTTGAGTCGAGTTTTTATTTTTTTCTGTCCCCAATGAACAGAAATGCATTGATGATCTAATCGATAATTTGCGCATTTTACTCCTGCGCCAAGATTGACTCTATTACCTAAAATAGAATCTCCCACATAATTCAAATGAGGAGCCGTTGCTTTAGTAAAAAAAATAGAATGCTTTACTTCAGAGCCATGACCAATTACACACTGGTTTGCAATTAACACATTTCCTCGAATATAAGCCCCTTGACGGATCTGACAATCTCGGCCAATTACACAAGGGCCTTGAATATAGGCACCTGGTTCAATGATTGTTCCTGGTCCAATAGAGATCTTATCAGGATCTATAAGCAATACACCAGAAGCGATGCTTATTTCAATCTTTCCTAGTCTTTGCTCTAAGAGATAGATAGGTAGCTGCTCTAACGCTTCCCAAGGATATTTTAGTCCGCTAAATAAATCCTTGTGCTCACAAGTATCTAGACAAAATAATGAAAGACTTTCCATACTACCCTTTAAGATTTTACATCTTTCATTTTAAAGGATAACAGAGTTAATGTGCAGAGACATTTTTTCTATCTCCTTGTTAAATTTTTTCATAACAAGCATGAGAGCGAACTTTCTGTGCAACTCCGCAGTAACCGATTGTAAGAGAAGAAGAGAAACAGAAGGAAAAATCTGTAGAAATTTTTTTAGTCAATAAAAGACGAAAAAAACTCTTAGTCAAAATTTTAGGGCGAAATCCCCTTAAATTTTCTATATTAAAACCATTTGAATGACACATTTTCTGTAATTCCTTTGGCTTAATAAACAAGGAATAAACATGCATGTTCTTTGGAACATTTCGAACAAACCAATCTACTCCTTTAATCACAACAATATAACTAGCAAGAGTGCGATTAAATGTATGAAAAAAAAAATGCCCTCCAGGACGAAGCACTCGAGAAGCCTCTTGAATCAATCGCTCTGGATATTCTAGGTGCTCCAAAACATCTGTTGCGCACACAACGTCAAACTTTGTTTTTTCAAAAGGAAGATGATAAACATTGGCTTTAATATATTCTACTGAACGGGTTTGATCATATAAGCGCGCTACTTCTAAACTTGTTTCCGAAAGATCTATTCCTGTTACTGTATGTCCTTTTTCAGCAAGAAAATTTGCAAGAAAGCCCGCACCGCAACCAATGTCTAAAATATTCTGATTAGGATCTATTTGAGAGGCCACCCAATCTTTTCGAAGTGCGTTTTCTGCCCTTAACAGGGCAATCGGATGATCATTTTCTAGATACCAACGCTCTTGCAATTCATTATAAAAAGAATTGTTAACTATTCTTTTTCTACGCATTTTTCTTTCCAAACTAGGTTCCAAAAGACCACTTGATAAATCAAGAAAAGAGTAAGTATTGCTACTTGAAATAGTAAAAATTTGTGCAAGATTTGTGGCTCGCTT
>PSRO01000073.1 GCA_003176115.1 Chlamydiota bacterium
GAAGGAGAAGAACAAGAGCTCTATTTTCATCTTTTAGACAGAGCCTGTGGAGTAATATGTAGAAAAATTAAGGAAGTAGGATTTGCTATGCCGCAGGTAAAAAAATGGCTAGAAGCTGCAAAGATAATGAATTTTTTCTCCAGTTACTATAGGACCTTGCAAGAAGGTGATAAAGTTCCTCGGTTTAAAGAAAGCCCCATTTTAGGAAAAGAAAAAGCTTGTCCGCCTATTTTCCCGCCGATTCCTTATGCACGTGGTCCTTCTGTGGAATATAATGCTGCAGGTGTTTTGAAAAGTTTATTTTTCGAAGAAAGAAATACTCTTATGAAATACTTGCAAACAGAGAGAGAAGATGCTTTTCAAGAAGAGCAGGCTAAGGGAATCTTTATTAGACTTTTAAGGGATTTATCTGTGGAAGGGCGTTCTGAGAGCAAGCTATCTCAAACAGAGTTGGAGCAGTTTGCTAATACGCTTTTAGCTTCGTTAAAAACAAGTTATTTCTCTGTAGAAAGGTGTATGGAAAAGATTTTTGTCCATTTAAAAATTAAAGAACATCCCTATCAGGAACTACGTAAATCTCATCTTCTCGTGGGTATCGGTTTGGCTAAGGAGCTTGTAGAAAAAGAGATTTCAGATTCTATTCAATTTTTTGAAAATCCTATCTATAATAGGTATTTAGATTTTCGTCAAGATAGAGAAGATAGATTTCAAGCTCTTGAAGAAAAGAAGAAAGTACTTAAAAAACTTTCTCTTTGGGTACAAGATCCATTGAACGCTCTTGTCAGTACAGAAAAATGGTTTTTTAACTTGGAGCATAATAGACTTGATATCAGAGAGAGAAAACCTAATGGAGACTTGGCAAATGTTTTTGGAGGATATGAGCCAACGCTTGAAGACACAGAGTCCAAACAAAGCGTCTTAGCAGCTCGTATTTTGAAAACCCATGCCAAAAGACTCTCTTCATTAGAGAACGAAGAATTTCTTGTCTTGACAGAAGAGTCTGGGTGCTTATTCAAACTATCTGTAGAAGATACATTTCCCATGTCTAGTCATGGGATCTCTTATAGTGAAATGATGCTAATTCCTTCTTTAAAGAGCTCATCAAACGAAACATTTCTATCGTCTCTTCATGCTATTAGACAATCTGATAAACAAGCGTTTACCAATGTGGGAATGGTTGATTGGAATCGCCTAGATGCATTTGGCAGAAGTGCCCTTCATTATGCATCGATTGCTGGCTGGGATCCTTCTGATGGTGTCCATCATTATGCAACGGGAGACTCTTTTTCTATTCTGCGAACCCTTGTCGATAAAGGAGTAGATCTTTTTATTAAGGATTCTCAAGGGTGGATAGCATTACATTATGCAGCAGCAATGGGAAATTTTGTAGCCCTAGATCTTTTTCTGCGTACAGAGAGAAGACTAGTAAACATTCCTGCTTTAAACGGAGAAACACCGTTATACTTAGCTGTACAGAAAAATCATTTTCCTTGTGTAAGAATGCTTTTGGAAGCTGGGGCAGATCTTTCGATAAAGCCGATGCACGGATGGAATGTTCTCATGAGCGCCATCCATAACGGTCATGAAGAGATGGCTTTACTTCTTGTAAAAACAGGTAAAATAGATGTAGAAGCCTCTTGGCGTGGAAGGAAAACAGCTCTGCATTTTGCGATAGAAATGCAAATGGAAAAGTTATTAGAGGAGCTTTTACATCGTGGAGTGGATAGAAATCAAATCTACAATGGACAAACACCTCTTTCTTTAGCAAGAGCTCAGAACTGGCAAAAAGGTATGGATCTGCTTAACGCAGAAAAGACAGAGAAGCAAAACTCTTGGTGCTCGGTGATGTGAACATCTTTTGGTCTTGCATTCCTGAGTCATATATTAGATAATTTAAGACTATGCAAAAAATGTGTCTATTTTTAAGCGGTCTACTTATTTGTAATAGTGGCTTTGGTTTGTATACAGGCAATCCTGGCTCACCTGGTATGCCTGAAGAAGGGCTCTTTTTATCAAAAGAGTCTTGGCTTAGGATCAAGATGGGTTATGAGTATGATCATGTGCAGAATCGTAAACTTAAGGTTCTGCGTCAAAATGCTCTACAGGTTAAAAACCTACCTAAAGCAAAGCTCACTAGTAATTTTGGAACGTTTACAGCATCTATCAATCAGCGTTTGGATCTGTATTTTGCACTAGGAAAAACGCATGCAGAGTTTATACAGCGACTTTATCCTCAAGGTCCTGATATCTCTTACAAATCTCATAGTCATTTTGCATGGGGTGGTGGTGGAAGAGCCATTCTAGTCTACTGGGGGGATACGCAAGTGGGACTTGCAGCAAGTTATCGAGCTGTGCGTCCTGATCTTTATACCATTTTAGTAAATCAAGAATCCTACCTTCCTCAAAAAACAAAAATGTTTTGTTATGAATGGCAGGTGAGTATGGGACTCTATCAGCGCTTCTCTTATTTGATCCCTTATATCGCGTTGCAATGTGCAGATTTTCAAGGGAAGATCAGATGTCTTCCCCCACTTCCTGTTTTTCCCAAGGAGTATTTTTCTTTTAAAAGTCAGCATCTGTTTGGTTTGATTTTGGGTTGCGGTCTTACTAATCAACGTGGATTTGATTGCAATTTTGAAGCACGTTTCTTTAATGAAAAAGCATTTACAGTAAGTGCAGATGTGAGTTTTTAATAGAAAAACTTTGTTCTACAGTATTTTTTAAAGAAAAGACTATCCAAAAATACTTTTGAGCTATATCATCTTTCCTTGTCTCATGAAAGATCTCTGATCTTTCATGAACTTCTCAGCAATAGCAAGTTTTAACAGTGTTCCATATATTTCCTTTGAAATTAATTAAGATTCCCTTTATAAAACCCTGTAATTGTTTTTAATTTCCCCTATTAATCAGCTGATCTTATGTTGGATATTTTTGAGATTTTCCCTAGTAATTCCGTACATATTTTGCCCTTATATAAAAAATTAATCTGGAGCCAATGATGAAATTAGGTTTGAAACGTTGCTTGTTTCTTTTAAGCACGATAGTTGTTGCATCTTCTGCAATGGCAGCAACCATTGATGAAGCAGATGATCTTGATCAAAGAGATATTGGCGCATTGCGCGATTGGATCAATACAAAGCGCCAAGTGACTATTAAAGAGTCAGGTGGAGCTTTATCCATCAGTGGAGAGGTCCGTACAGAATTCCAACATACTCATGAAACTGCAAATGGTGTGAACCAAAGAGGACCTAATGGAGTCGTATTTGGTAGCGATGGTCTGCCTATTCCTTCTAATGGCTTTGATATCGAAGTAAATTTGATGTTTGACTATCGAACAGATCGTTCATGGGCAGCTGTTAAACTAGAATTCGACAACGAGGCAGGGATTATAAGCGGAACTTTACATAAGCTAAAGTTAGAAAGAGCTATTTGGGGTTATCGTATTTTTGATCGAAGCAATTGGGGCTTAGATGTCGAATTGGGACGTCGCCGCATGTCTTCTATGCTTGATTCCAAGTTGGAGTTCAACTCGTTTTTTGATGGTGTATGGTTTAAATATGGTCATAATATCGATCCCGTTGGCAGTGCTTACTTACACGCTGGTGTTTTTCTTGTTAATGAATGGAAGGAACAGTTTGGTTATGTAGGAGAAATCGGGCTTCTCAACCTATTTAAAACCGGTTTTTATACCAAATATTCCCTTATTGATTGGGATACAAAAAAATTTACCGACTCTATTGATAAACAGCGTTATGATTTTATTGTTTCTCAATTAATTATTGGGTATCGTTTTAATGCCTTTTGTTCAAAAAAGCCCGTGCAGATCTATTTAGCTGGTTTATATAATCACAAAGCACAAAAGTTGTCGATTACAGACAATCAAAAAGCGAACTGGGGTACTTACTTAGGGGTTTCCATGGGAGAGCTCAAGAAAAAAGGAGACTGGGCTTTTGATATTAACGGACAGCTTCTTGCTGCGCAATGCGTGCCTGATTTCGATGTGTCGGGAATTGGTACAGGAAATGCATCTTCTGTTGGGTTTTATACTGTAAAATTAGATGGCAAAGGTGGTCTTAATACTGTAAAGACAGCAGGTGGTAATGTAAACTATCAAGGATATCAAATTACCTTGGATTACTTATTTACCAATCAGATTGACGTTCAACTTAGCTGGATGCAATCTATTAGCTTGAATAAACGTATCGGTCCCTATCGTCGTTTTAGGCAACTAGAAGTAGAATTGATCTACGGTTTCTAAGTAAAAATGCCCTGTTAATCACAGGGCATTTTTTCTTCATCAAAAAAATCTTTCTATGCAATTTCGTGCATTTCTCATTTGTGCTAAGATGAAGGAAACTATGTAAAAGAAGGAATATGCATCAAGACCTATTTGAGAAATCCCCAAGGGTTTTTTATGATGGCAGTTGTGGCTTATGTCATTTTTTTGTGCGCTTTACTCTGTTAAGGATGCAAACCCCTTTCCTGTTTTCTCCTATAGAAGGGAAAACCTTTTGCAATCTTATGAAAGCTAAAAACATAGAGACCATTCCAGATAGTATCGTGGTTTATGATAAAGAGCAGGATAAAATCTATGTTAAAACAGAGGCAATCTTATATATTTTACGTTCTTTAGGAAAAGGTTGGAAGGCTTTAAGCTATCTCATCTACTGTATACCTCCTTGTGTAACTAACGCTTGCTATGATTTCATTGCTAAAATAAGACGTAAGATTTTTCAAGAACCAAAAACGGCTTGTCCTGTGCTTCCAGAGAACTTAAGGAAGTTTTTTATAGAGTGAATCTTGTACAGAGAAGAGTTATCTATTAAAAAATACTTTCTAATGCTTTTGCGGTTTCATTTAGATGGTTTGCCATCTCCAAATAATCATGATTCATAGCCGTTTTTTTAGCCTTAGAAAGACACGTATTAATAAATAGATGATCCTTTTGAAGTTCTTTTCTCTCTAAAGGACTAAGCTCCTCCTCCTGATTATATTTGGCTAAAATCAGCTTAATTAAGCTACCTATTAACAATGGCATAATCTCAGAATGATTATTCTTTGCAGCTTTCTCTAAAGCTCTACCTATGCTTTGTTTCGTCAATCTAGGATCAGTTAGTAGTATGGATACAGCATCGATAGAGTTATTTTCTGTGGCATCTTCTAGAGCTCTACCTATGCTTTGATGAGTGAGTGTATTATTAGCCAATAATTTTTCTATAACAACAGACCCTTCTTTTCTTTTTATAGCTGCTAGTAAATCCCTGCGTTCATTTGAATCATAAGCTATTACCGGCAAATTGGCTTGTTCATCTATTTCTTTATTACAGGAGTGCGCATTTTCAGGGTCAGGGAGATTAACTAGGAGACGCCCTAAAAGATTAAGAGGTGATACAATCGACATGATCATTGTTGCGCCTAATATTATTCCTGTTATTTTGATATTTTGATATGCATCTGAAAGGTTACACTCTTTAAAACAGGGAGAGCCTCCTGCATTAATTATAGAAAAAGCAACATTTTCAATAGCAGCCATAGGGTGCTTAACAGTTTCTGTAGCAACATCTGCTACAGAAACAAAAGCAGCAATGGGTACAGCTGTACGTGGATGTGTTTGAGCAAATCTTTGAAGCTGTTCATGTATGTATAGCTGTGCACATGCAGCGTTTTTATAAGTAATATTTGAGAGCATATAGACACCATTTTGGGTTATCGAGTAGCGATGATAAAACAAATGTGCATTTCAATACAATTTTTTATAAATAGTTTTAAACTAAATACTTTAACAAAAGCTATGGTTTACTGTCTCTGCAAGGGTCTGCAGAACGGTAATGAAACACATTTCTTTTTTCTACTAGCACGTAGTAAGTAAGAGTTCGTAAAAGTCCGATTGCTTTATACTCGTTTATCTTTAAATTAAGCATGTACAATATGAAATTTTTTAGATAAAAGAGGCTGTAATTCCTCACGATATTTAGGAGTTTTTTCAAAAAAGGCACAAATTACTGCCTTAAAGTCTAAAAATTTTTCCTAATATCGATGGTTACAAACTTTTTTATTCATGAACCGCCAAAGGCGTTCAATCAGATGGAGATTAGGAGAGTAAGGAGGCAAGAATTTCATTTCTATTCTGGATGTATTTAGATAATCTGCAACGATTTTTGATCTATAATAAGCCGCATTATCGCATATGATAACGATTCTTTGTGCAAAAGGGTATTTTTCTTCTAACTTCTTAAACAAAACCATAGTAGATTGCGCATGAATAGAATCAGAGGAAACAGCTGTGACTTCTAATCCCTTTACCCCTAAAGGCTCCGTTAATATTGATCCGTTTACGTCCTGTATGAGTTTTTACTACAGCTTTTGCTCCTTTTTCAAACCATCCATAAGAGGGCTTGGAATTCTGTTGAGGATGTACACCATCTATGTAGATGATCCGATCTGATTCACAAAGGGCTGTTTCTAGACTCTTGAGTTGTTTCAAAAAGTATGCTTAGTCCTCAGCATTTGCTTTTCCAGGTACTAACTTTGGCTTTTTATATGCAAAATTTAAGCAATGTAATAAGGATACTACTGCTGATACAGTGTATTGCACAGAAAAATGCTTTTTTATGAAGTTTACGACTTGCTCTGCAGAATGCTGATCTAGCTGTTCTTGATTAAACCTACAGGCTTTCCCTGTGTAATTTAGGTTGAGTAATGCTTCTGTTCCTCCTCCTAGATAGGTTTTATAGTAATGCCTTATCGTATCGTCATCTAGAAGTAAAGCATCAGCTATTGTCTCGTATGTCCATCCTTTATCTAAGAGCAGAATAGTTTTCATTCTAT
>PSRO01000005.1 GCA_003176115.1 Chlamydiota bacterium
TTCTCCATTGAAGGTTCGAGAATGTTAAACTGTTCTTCATTGAATCCTTGCTTGCTCATGCCAATCTGTCTTTGCTAGAAAAGAAAAAAGACCATACAACATAGCAAAAATTTATATTCAATGCAAGATAGGTTCATTGTAAACACTCTTTGTTTAATAGATATGTATTTGATTTTATGTTATAATTTAGTTCTAAAAGGTAACTATATGAGTATAACATTAGAAATGCTTAAACGGCATATTTTGCCAGCTGATTCTTATAAGAGTCGTAATAACTTTAGCGATTTAGCTTTAAACACTTTGGGTGTGCTCGGCAATTTAGCAATGCAGGTTAAAAGAGTATTGCCTAAAGAGGACTCTTCTATTTTAAGTTTTGTAAAATGCTTAAGCTTCGTTTCCGCAGGACATAACTTCTATTCAGCAGGTGTAAATATCAAACAATCTGTTGATATTAAAGATATAGCTGGGCAAAGGGCAAATGAGGTAAAGCAAGTTCGTAGCGCCATGCAATTCTTATCTGGTGTCTTATACTTTTCGAGTTTAGGCTTAAGTTTATCTAGCAGTATTGCTTCTTTCAAAACAGTTATTATCGTATCGGGCATTCTTAGCAAAACAACTACTGTGCTTAGTAATTCAGCTGTATTTCTTATGTTGTTGCTTACATCGATGAAACTGCATGAACAATGTGGTTTTCAACAAGAACTAGATAGGAGATTAAGCAAGCTGCAACATGTATCCCCTCAAGAAAAAGAAGAAGCCATTGCAGCATTTCTACAAGAGCAAATAAGTGTATCTAAACCTCAGCAAGAACAATTAAACGCAAAGCTTAGAGAAAGGTATGCCAAGAAATCGATAGAGGATATTACGAATCCTAAAAAGCCTTATTACCAAAATATAGAAGCATATGTAGCACGTCGTTTTCCTAGAAAGATTGCTAAAAAAGAAGCAGCTAAAGCAGCCTATATGAAGCGTATGACTAATAGAAGTTGCATAGAACTCATTAAAGAGATGGATCACAATACGATGAGTTCGACAATAAAAAAAGTACGAGAGGCTGCTTATAAAAATATGCTATTTAATTATCTAGGAATGGGACTTGCAAGTATTGGACTTTTAGGACTTGCTGTTTCTTTTATACCAGGAGCTGCATTTGTTACTTTGTCTACCATTTTAGGCTTAATTCCCACATTAGCTTTTTCTGCGCTTGGAGTATATGACTTAGTCCAGTCATTGCAAAATAATAGAGAAGGACTCTACGATCGCCTAGTTCTTATTGCTACAGGCTGCGTAGGAATTATTACTTCAACTGCTTTATATGCTTTAACAGAAAACAGCTTGGTCAAGTGTGCGGCCATTCTTTTAGCTGTTATTTGGTTGTCACTTATCTATTATGTTTCTTTACGTTTGGAAAGTCAACCAAAAAGTGCTTAAAAGAACGAGACTTGTTTTTCTAAGACTAATTATGTAAAAAAGCGACTATGTTACAACAAACTTTGCAAGATTTTCTTTGTTATCTCTCTTCTGAGAAGGGCCTTTCTCAGCATACTCTTCAAGCCTATGCTCGTGATTTAAAGGGATTCTTTCAAGTTTTAAAACAGAGCAATTTACAACAAATTACAGAGGAAGAGGTATTAGCATTTGCACATAAACTACAATTGAAAGGATACGCTAGTAGCTCTATTTGTAGGATGTTAGTTAGCGTAAAGATTTTTTTACGTTTTTTATATAGAGAAAAGCTCATTAGAAATGAGATTGGGTTATCGATCGATGCGCCTAAAATATGGCAATTAATACCTGAGATTTTAACTTTTACAGAGGTAGAAAAACTCTTGTTAGCTCCAGATCTTCACACGGAGATAGGCGCAAGAGATCGAGCGATCTTGCAGGTTATATACGCTTCTGGTTTGCGTGTCTCAGAAATCTGTGGATTAAATATACAAGATTTTTCCGATCATACGATTCGTGTAGTAGGAAAGGGAAAAAAAGAGAGGAACGTTCCTGTTGCTAAGTCAGCTGTAGAAGCCGTTGATCATTATTTACTCCATTATCGTTTGCCTAATGCAAAAATTGAAGCATTGTTTATCAATACAAAACAAAAAAGAGTCGATCGATTCTCTATCTGGAGACAACTGAAAGCCTATGCTAAACAAATAGGGATTACTAAGTCTATTTCACCCCATACGCTGCGGCATTCTTTTGCTACTCATCTATTAGAAAATGGGGCTGATTTACGTGTTATCCAAGAGTTGCTAGGGCATAGTAGTATTGCCACAACAGATCGCTACACACACTTAAGCAATAAGCATATCATAGAAGCCTTTCAGAGTTATCATCCAAGGCCTTGAAGCTTTCTTTTTGAGAAAATTTGTAAGATTTATCTTCAGTATGTATAAATATATTTTTAACCATTTGTTGTCAAATCGTAAAAGATTTTTGCCAAAGGCATCCCAGTTTTGTTCTTTAGTATCAAGGTAGAGAATAGGAATACATTTTTCAATAACCTGTGCATAAGCATGAAGTCTTTCTTGCCATTTACTAAAATGTGTCATAATTTCTTTTTTAGAACCTAAGCTAGAAAGATATTTCTCCCATTCTACATTTCTATATTTTACCGTAGAAAAGATTCTCTCTTCTAGTAAAGAAGAAGGAATTTTAAGAACTGCTTGCTGACGTTGGAGTTTACTGAGTCTAGTTGCAATCTTTTTTCCTAACTTTAGATCAATCCATCCTTCTGTCAAATAGGTTAGATGAAACCTTTCAATTGATCCTTGCAGCAACATTGGATTATGAGCAAATTTTGACTGATGCAGTCTTCGATCAAATCCTTCCCACACGGATAAGGTAGCGTCTAAACTTTTTTCAATGGCAGAATGAGAAAGACTTTTTCACCTGGGAGGTGCTCCAGGCTTCTTTGAGTAAAATGCTCACTAATAAATAGTTTTGTTGCTTTTGGATAATGAGTAACAAACAATTTTTGTAGAGCGTTGAGTAAGCAGCTTTTTCCCGCTCCACTTACCCCTTCAATGATGAAGAACATTTTGACACCATTTACAAAAATGGCCTTGAAGCAACGAAATTTCTCATAACTAGAGAATTTCATATCTTCTCTTTCACAGTAAGAATTCGCAGTTTATTACTAATTTATTCAAGCTGATTTTGATTAATTGCGCCAAATTTTATGATTTTTGGCGTGATTAGGAAGAAAGATTTTTAGAACGTAGAGAATTTTTCTTCTAATTTTTTTATATAGAGATAAACCACAGGAGTTAGGTACAGGGTAACTACCTGTGAAAAGAGGAGGCCTCCTACTATGACAATCCCTAGAGGCTGGCGGGTTTTGGCAATAGTTCCGCCTATCCCCACTGCGATAGGAACAGCGCCCATCATTGCAGCAAAAGTTGTCATAAGGATAGGGCGAAATCTGGTTAAGCATGCTTCAAAAATGGCTTCATGAGTCGGTTTTTTTAAAAGAGCTTGGTTAGCAAAATCAATTAAAATAATCCCGTTTTTTAGAACAATCCCAAACAGCATAATCACACCGACAAAAGCATAAAGAGAGAAGCTTTGATGGAATAAAATGAGACTTAAAAGTCCTCCCGCTGCAGCAGGAGCTAAGGTGGACATGACCGTAACAGGTGAAAAGAAGTTTTCATAAAGAATCCCTAGGATGATATAAATGAGAAAAAAGGTGATTAAAAGCAAGGATTGCAGGTTAGCAAAAGAGCTTTTGAATACACTAGCTCCTCCTTGTACGGATCCTTTAACAGTAGTAGGAAGGGTTTGTTTTGCAATTGTATAAATTTTATCTAAAGCGCTGCTTAGCGCTGTTTCTACTAGATTAAAGGAGATGGTAGCAGAAGGGGATGCATTGAGATGGTTTACCGTTAGCGGACCTATGCCCTCTTTTATATCGGTAATAGCTGTTAGAGGAACCATTTTTCCCGATGTAGAATGCAACCATAGTTGAGATAAAGAGCTTGGATCACGATAGAACCTAGGAAAGGTTTCCATGATGGCATAGTATTGATAGCTTGAAGTATTGATAGGAGAGAGATTACTTGTAGCGTAAGCTAAATTAAGAGCCTGTTCCACTTGTAGTGCACTGATCTGATAGAGAGAGGCTCTATCACGCAGAATATGTACTTGACATCTAGGTTGCGTAATATCTAAATCGCTATTTACATGACTTAAAAAAGGGAGCTCTGCAAACTTTTTTTGCATGATAGGTGCATATTTGTAGAGTTCCTCTTCCGATAAACTTTGCATAGTGTATTGGTAATCGGATTTGCTAGATGTTGTTCCTACTTCTAGGTTAATCAATGGCTGCGGTTTGAGAAAGACAGTTGTTCCTGGTATTTTATGCACCAAAGAGTACATGTGTGTCAGTAGAGGTTTAAGAGAAAGGCGTTCTTTTAAGGGCTTTAAGCGAATATATAGGAATCCTTCATTGTCTTGCGGGTAACCTCCAACCGACACAACAGAGGCAATGTTCTCGTCTTGTGATAAGATGTCAGCTAATTGATTGCTGGATTCTGAAACAGCTAAAGGAGAAGTTCCATCTATTGTTTGCAGGTATCCTTGAATAAGCCCAATATCATCTGGAGGTAAAAAGTCTTTAGGAAGTTTGATCATTAAAATGGTTGATAAGCCTAAACTCAATATCCCTAATCCTAAAATGATTTTGGGATGCTTTAAAGCCCAATTCAGCGATTTTTCATAGAAAAGAAGCATTCTGCGATGATAGGCGGCAAAATTTGTTTCTTGTATTTTTGTTTTGCGTACTAATTTGCTGCATAGAAGAGGAGTTAAAGTTAGAGAAAGAACTCCTGAAATGAAGACGGTAATTACAATGGTCATTGCAAACTCATATAATATCCGTCCGATAATTCCTTGCATGAAAATAATAGGAATAAATATTACGCATAAACAAAGAGTCATCGATAAAATGGTAAAAAAAATTTCTTTAGCCCCTTTTAGGGCAGCATCTATAACAGATTCTCCCATTTCAACATGGCGTGTGATATTTTCTAATACAACAACGGCATCATCTACTAGATAACCGACAGCTAGTGTAATACCAAGTAGAGATAAAATATTGAGAGTAAAGCCTAGTTTTACAATGATAATAAAAGCGCCTAAAATCGATAAAGGAATCACAATCAAAGGAATAAGTGTATCTCTTAAGTTACCTAAATAGAAAAAGATCACGATAGCAACTAATGCTATGGCTATCAGCAAAGTCATCTGTACTTCATGAACTGATTCAAGTATATATTCCGATTGATCAAAAACTCTTACCAAACGTAAAGAGCTAGGTAGTTGCGTGGATAGACTAGGTAGAATTTGATTAACCTTCTGAATAACGGATAGGGTATTAGCACCCGGTCTTTTACGGATAGCCAGACCAACAGATGGAGCTGTATATCCTTTTTCAAAAAATTGCACGGAAAGTTTGTCGTTAAGAACACTATCTATTGCTTGGCCAATATCACAAAAGCGTACAATAGACCCATCTTGCTCTTTAATGATAATAGGATCGTAAAGGGCTGCTTTATCTAATTGTCCATCGACATTGAGGGTGAATTCTTGTTTAGGGCTAAATAAAGTACCAACGGGTATTTGTACGTTTGCTGTTACAACAGCATTGGCTACATCGTTTACATCAAGTCCTCTAGCTGCTAGTTTCTGTGGATCAACTCTAAGACGAACCGCTTGTGGAGATCCATAGATTAATACTTGTGATACTCCTTCTATTACGCTTAACCTTTGAGAAAGAAATGTATAGCTGTAATTGTATAGCTCTCCTCTGGTTAAAACAGGTGAGGTAACGATAAAAAACAAAAGAGAGGTAGCGGTAGGGTTGGTTTTTGTATAAATCGGAGCATAGGGGAGATCTTTAGGCAATTGAGAGCTTGCTGCATTAATGGCTGCTTGTACATCAGCTGCAGCAAGATCTATGTTTCGATCTAAGTCAAATTGCAAAACAATCGTAGCATTTCCTGTATAGCTAGTAGAAGAGATCGAAGAGATTGCTTCGATCGTGGTGAATTGCTGTTCTAAGGGGACCACCACATGGTTAGAAATGGTTTCTGGATTTGCTCCAGGATAGTCTACCGTAACTGTAATGGTAGGAAAATCAATATTGGGTAGATCGCTGACAGGGAGTTTAAAATAAGATAAAACTCCGAAAAAAGCTATTGTCAGCATGACAAGGGTTGTCATCACAGGTCGTTTGATAAATAAAGAGGAAGGATTCACAATGCCTCTTTGTTATTTAACCATGTTTGCACAGTCACTTTTTTACCGGGATAAAGATCAAGAAGTCCTTGCGCAACAATGATATCATTAGTGCTAATTCCTGATTCGATACTAGTGGTCCCATTTTCATAGCGCTGAATAATGATAACCGGTGTGATTTCCACTTCCATGTTCCTATTAATGGTATACACGTAATGTCCGTTTTGCCCAATGCCTATTGCTTGAGAAGGAAGAATCAGAGATTCTTTTTCTTCTAATACAAGTCTTACATCTACAAAATGCCCAGGCCATAACAAATGGTCATGGTTATCTAGTAGTCCTTCTAATAAGACAGCTCCTGTTACAGTATTAATTTGGTTGTCAATGAGTGTTAATTGTCCTTCAAAACGCGCAGTGTGATCTAGTGTGGGAAAGATGTATAATTTTAAAGAGGAGTCCTGAGAGTGTTTTTGAATAGTAAATAAATCGGTTTCAGGGACAGAAAAATCTACTAAAATGGGATCTATTTGATTAAGTAAGGTGAGCGTAGTGTCTTGATGTGTATCGATGTAATTACCCGGTTTGTATTGTAATTTGCCGGTAATTGCATCAATAGGAGAGTGAATATAGCAATACTTTAAATTGATTTTAGCGTTCTCTAGATCTGCAACAGACTGTCCTACAACTGCTTTTTGTTCTAAGAAATTAGCCATATATTGGTCGTAATTGAGTTGTGAGATGTAATCTTGTTCTGCTAGCTTTGTATATCTTTGCAGCGTATCTTCTGCTAGTTTTAGCTGTGTGAACGTCTGGAAATACTCCGCTTTTGCTTTGTCTAATGAAACTTGATAAGGCCTTGGATCAATAACAAGTAATAAATCTCCTTTCTGTACAAATTGCCCTTCCATAAAATATTGCCCAACTAGAACACCAGAGACTTGAGCGTGAACTTGAATGCTAGATTTTGCAGTAATTGTTCCCACGTAATCTTTATATACCTCTACGGTTTGTTTCAAGGCACGTGTTGCAACTACTTCATGGGCTTTAATGACTTGGGGTTTTTTTTGGCAACTACATAATAAAGAGCAAAAAAGAAGGAGCTTAATCCAATTCATTAGCAAAAATCTCCTGAGAATAGATAGTAGTTGGGGAAATCAGCCCTGTAGCATAACTTAAACTAGCTAATGCAAGGTACCAATCTTGCATAGCTTGTGCTTTTTGAGCCCTTGCATCGACAAGAGATGTTTGAGCAGATATAAGATCAAGAATGGTCTGAGTACCTTGTTGATAACTGCTTAAAGCGACAGCATATTGTTCTTCTGCAGCAGATAAAAATTCTGCAGCCCAATTCAGTGTTTCAAAGGCAGTGTGAATATTAGAATGGGCAACAGTAATTTCTTTCATAGCGTTTAACTGCAGACTCTTAAGAGTTTCTTCTGCAACTACTACATTAGATTCAGCTTGTTTAATTGCATTACGGTAGTAAAAACCAGAAAAAATAGGCATGCTTACGTTAAATGTACTGACAAAGTTGTATTTATCATGGGTGACATTACCATCAAAAGAAAAATAGGTTTTACCTATTTCAAATTGATAATTCAATTGGGGTAAAACTTGCCGTTTGGTCATTTTGACCATTTGTTCTTGAGAACGAAGAGCACTTTCAGCAGACAATAGATCGGCTCTATTTTGTATGCCAATGCTAATTAAGGTTTCTAGGGGCAATATAAGGTCATTTTTTGGTAGTTCTTGAGGTAGTTCTTGTGTTTGTAAAGACATATAAGAAGGAAGGCCTATAGCATTCAACAAAGTTGCAAAAGCTAACTCTAGTTCTTGCTTTTGTGCAGCCCAGTTTGTTTTCTGAGAAAGCAGCTGCGTCTTTGCTTGTAGAAAATCAGATAAAGGACGCACTCCTGAATGAAGGCCTTGCTCTGTAGCGTCTAAAGTAAGCTCTGCATTAAGCACGTTTGCAATATTTGCCTGCAGCAGTTCTTTTTGATACAAATAGCTATAAAAGTCTGTAATAACGGTTTTTAGCAAAGATTGAATGCTATCATTATATTGAAATTGTGCTTGCTCTAATGAATAACGAGCTGCCTCTGCATTGGCTTTTTGTGTGCCAAAATCGAATAATAAATAGGATAAAGAGAGCATAGGACCCCAAGTGCCAAAATAAATATCAGTAGCACCTCTTCTTGATTGAAGAGCAGCGGGGGATTGGGTTGCTCCAAAAATGGATTGAGGAGTTATTATGGAAGTTGCTTCAATTTCCGGCTGTCTTGCGCGTATGGCTTGGAAAGAGCCGGTGATATTAGGGAAAAACACATTTTGCTTTTGCCCATAAGCTGCAGCTGAAGAAAGCACTTTTGCCCAGCTAGATCTTGTTTGAGGATTGTTCTTTAAAGCGATAGCGATTAGTTCAGTAAGTCCATAAAGTTCTTTTTTTTCTAAAAGCTCAGCGGGGTATTGCTCTAGGATACAAGGATTGACTTCGCGACAAGGAGGTGTAAAACAGGCATAGCTGTACGGATCTATTACAGCGCGGTTAAAGTAACAACCCGTGCATGCGCATAACACAAAAAAACCTTGTAGCAATATTTGCCAACTCATGACTGATAAAAATAGAGAGTAAGTCTCTTATGCTTTTTATCCGCAGTATAGTTACTTTAGCTTTTTGGTCAAAATTTCATTTACCAACTTAAACCTTGAAGTTAGAGTGCAAAAGATGCAATCGCTGTGTGATTGTCAATTTCTGGATTGCTAAAGTCAGCTTATTGTACAATAAAGAACTGATAACAGATGTTAAGGGTGAAATATGGCAATGGCAAAATATTTAGATCCAAAAAACGACATCGCTTTTAAGAAGATCTTTGGCTCAGAAAAAAATAAAGACATTCTCATCCATTTTTTAAATGACATCCTAGGATCTTTTAAAAAAAAC
>PSRO01000024.1 GCA_003176115.1 Chlamydiota bacterium
AAAATCGAGCCTATATATTAGAAGCCGTTTCGAGCCCAAAAAATAAAGCGGGCATTAACTCCTATGGCAAAGAACTTTATTTTAAGATCATGCCTGATGGCACCCAAGCCTGGGCTCATGTTCAAAATGGAGTGATTACAAGTGGTGGCTGCAATCGAATCCCGATGCAGTGGGTTGTAGATCCAAAATCAAATCAAGGAGGCAGGCTTGTTCCTTTAAAGTCTCACGCTCATCCACCCGATGCTACGGATTTTGTAGAAAGAATACAATCAAATCAGCTCTCGACGTTTTATAATTCTTTTCATCCAAAGAAAGCGCTTGATCTTCATCCGGCTGAAATGCGAGAGATTAAAGAAGAGGTAAAAGGGATTAGCCATACAGTGGGTACGATTTTGAATCTGCTAGAGGAATTACAGGCAAGTGAGCTTAGTGAGCATTTTTTCTTTATTCCTGATGCGACCTTCTCTCTTTCTGAAAATGAAGTTAAGCAGGTTTTACTAGAGTTGGCTAGAGGGATCTATATCTATGACACGATTCCTTTTTTCAGTCTTCATTTTAATCCCCAAATGCAGCTGTATCCAGTGATCCATCCTGTCTATAAAAATACATTTGTAGGATATACCATCTCCCTGCTGGACTACTATATGAAAGGGTTTTGCAATGGATCTTTTTTTGAGGAAGTTTTCATACAAGAGTGGAATAACAACCCCACTACAGATAAGAAGCTTCTTAAGGAAAAGAGTATCGATTTCCGTGAGTATTGTAGAAAGCATCTAGGAGAGGCTTCTTTAACCTTTCATGAAATGCTTTTAGAAGTAGAAAAACAATCGGGAAAAAGTTCTCAAGGTCTAATTTTTGCAAAAAAAATAGATATCTCTTATAGGATTATCGGTAAACAAAATTCCATTAAAAAAGCGGAGAACCTTTTTACTTTAAGATGGAGATTTTGATGTTTTCTATACGATAGGAAGCAAACCTAGTAGTAAAGAGCAGGAGCCTCATTTTCAGAATTTAGAAAAAGCCTGTCAGCTGATGTGCGAGCAGATGAAAGAAAAGTTGCCTCGCCTTCCTGGCATGAAAAAGCTTTTTGATGCTATGAACTTGATGAACTTTTACGTCTATTACTTTAATACCCTTAAGGCAGCAGAAAAAATCCCCACTCTAAATGAGAATTTCCTTTCTACAGAACTTAAGGTCTGCCCTTCTCTTTTCCCTCCTCTTCCTGAATCTGAAGCTGCCAAAATTAGTTTTAAGCCAGCCTCTCTTTTTAAACCTCTTCCTAAGGAACAAATAGTCACTTTTATTAGCTATTTAAAACAGCCAAATTCTAAGGATCTTGAAGAAGCAGCCCTTAATATCCTAACAGCCGCTATAGAAAAAACCATTTTACGAAAAACCTCAAATAAGGACTTTACGTTTGATGAGCACAAAGAGCTTGCCTTGGCTTTATTACCCGCTTGTAAAGGTCGTTATCAAGCAACACATCGCTCTGCTGAAACCACCTTGATAGGGATGCAAATAAAAACTAGTCCTAGTGAGAATCTCACTCCTAAAGAGGTCTCTTCTCGTATGAATGAGCTCCTTCAAGGAATACAAAGAGATATTGAAGGTGTTGAAAAAATAGTCAAGAACAAAAAGAGCAAACGATTGCCTCATGCGGAGGAATTGCAATGGCTGATTGATCTTCAACGCAACAAAGAACAAGTACTAAAATATAAACCCACCCTGGAACAATGGTTCCAAGACCCTCTAGCGACTATTTTTGCAGGAGCTGTCATTTCATTAAACCTGATTACCAAAGCTTTAACGGTACAGAAAGAGAAATCTAGCGACAAAATCCATATAGCTGGAGGATGTGTGATCTCTGTCAAAGATATGGTCTCTCAAGAAGATTTTAATAGTTCTTTTTTGTTAAAAAAGTATGGTTCTATTTTGTCATCTATGTCTAGCGATAAAATGATAAAAGTGGCAGCAGGTGAGGCGGAAATGCCGGGAATTTTGTTTAAATTGCCATTTGAAAATTTTCCTATCATTGAAGAAGATAAGACTCGATCTGCTATAGGTTACTTGTGTCCTTCTCCTTCTAAATACCCCATGAATGACTCTGTAGCTCGAATTTTTCATGCCATCAATACCCAAGATGAGAAAATCTTTGTAGAAGTGGCCGATCAAATAAAAGAGTGGAATTTTCAAGATGCTCTTGGTGTGAGTTTCATCCATTATGCAGCCTCTATACCTAATCCTTTCTTTTTACAAGAACTGATACGTAGAAAAGTAGATCTCAAAGTAAGAGATAGTCAAGGATTGACAGTTTTACACTATGCGGCAAAAAAGGGAAATTTAACCTGCTTAAAAATGCTAATTGGTGCTGCGCCAGCTATAATAGATGCTCAAACCGACGATGGAGAAACTCCTTTATACGTTGCCACTCAAAATAATCAACTCTTTATTGTGCAAGCACTCATAAAAGAAAAAATTGACGTAAATCTAACAACCAAGCACGGAATGAATTCTCTCATCTGTGCTCTTCATCATGGTTATGAACAGCTTGCATTAGAGCTTTTACATACCCAATCTGCTGATGTAGAATATCGTCTTTTTAATGGCAAGACAGCTCTACACTTTGCTATAGAGACAAAGATGGAACATGCGCTCAAAGAACTGATCAAGCAAGGAGCTAATGTTAATCGCATTCTTGGAAATGGATATAGACCCATTCATCTTGCTGTTGTCTACGATTGGCTCAATGGTGTCAAAATCCTAGCTACTTCTGAAAACATTAAGCTTGAAGCTCCGCTTAGTTCAGGAAAAACCGCCAGGGATTTAGCAGTAGAAAATAATCGAAAAGAAATAGTGGAATTCTTTGATTCATCTCGCTCTCGTGCAATTTCATGGTGGACTCCATGGAAATTATTTTATCCAAAACTTTGAAAAAAATTATTAGAAGTTCTATCTAATAATGATCTAAATTGTTATTTAAAATGATTAATACAAGTAGTGATTATAATCGCTATTTATTTAAAATTAAATTAAGGTTTGAAATAAAAACGACTTTCTTTTTAGAGTGAAGAAAAAGGAAAAAATCATGCATCACGCTCTTGTTTCTAGAAGACGCGCTAAGGTATTTTCTGTAGCTTTGTTTTTAATTGGACTCGCTATCATCAGTTACTTACATACTTGGTGGCCCGCTATTATGTTAGTGATCGGACTGCCTTTAGCTTTTAGACAATATTTACTGGGGCGCTTCTATGATATGGTCATTACTCTCTTTGTGTTTGTGGGGGTTTTTATCACTGTACAATTTGATATATGGGAAGTTTTGCTACCTGTCTTATTTGCTACAGGTGGGATCTATTTGTTATTTCGCGAGTTCATGGAAGGCAAGGAAGAAACCCTTGCTGAAGAGGAAGAAGATCTCAATCATGAGCTGGAAGAAGATGACGAGGAAAAGTAATCTAACCCCATTGCTTGACGCACTTCTATAAGGGTTTGCTGCGCCACCTGATTAGCTCTATCTGTACCTTTCTGGAGTATATTCATCACTTCGTGAGGATCTTGTGCGTAATGCTCTCGTCTTTTGCGAATAGGTTCTAGAAAAGCTTGCAGAACTTCGTTTAAACGTTTCTTAACCGCTGCATCCCCTAAACCTCCTCTACGATATTTTTGTTTAAGATCCTCTAAAAAAGAGGGATCTGGATCAAAGCAATCAAGGTAGGTAAAAACAGGACTTTCTTCTACATTGCCTGGATCTTCTACTCGAATGTGGTTGGGATCGCTATACATGCCTTTTATTTTTTTTGCAATTAGCTCGGGTTCATCGGATAAGAAGATGGCGTTATTCAGCGATTTACTCATTTTTTCTTTCCCATCAAGGCCCGGCAAGCGAGATATCTTTGTGGTAAGCGCTTTGCAACTAATGAATACATTCGTATTGTAGACCTGATTAAAATGGCGCACAATCTCATTGGTTTGCTCAATCATCGGAAGCTGATCTTCTCCAACTGGAACTAGCTCTGCTTTAAAAGCTGTGATATCCGCTGCTTGGCTAACTGGATATACCATAAATCCAGCAGGAATGCTTTTTTCATATCTTTTCTGTACAATTTCTCTCTTAACAGTGGGGTTGTGTTTCAGTCGATTCCAAGTAACAAGATTTAAAAAATAAGAGGTAAGCTCAAATAGAGAAGGTACTAATGATTGAATAAAGATAGTGGCTTGTTCAGGATCTATGCCTATAGCAAGATAATCTAGAGCCACTTGTAAAATATTTTCTCGCACTTTTTTAGAATCTTTTGCATGATCGGTTAATGCTTGCACATCTGCAATCATTACAAACTGCTTACAAGTTTCTTGTAGATCTAGTCGGCTTTTTAGAGACCCTACATAATGGCCGATATGCAAAGGTCCTGTTGGTCGATCCCCTGTTAGTACAATTTGTTTGCCCAAAAGCTTAACTCCTGTCATTTTTTTCTTGCAAAAATCTACTTAAAACTCTACCAAAGACAACATTTGAGGATGATAAAGATAAAAAATAGCGAAAAACCATGGTAACATTTAGCGGATTTAAGTTGAACTCATGAACTTAAGATTTGATCATTCTAGTTCCTACCAAATCCTACGAAGTTTGGGTAAAGGAGGCATGGGAGAGGTTTTCCTGGCTCAAGAAGAAATGTCTGGTCGACTGGTTGCTCTTAAAAGGATGCGAGCAGAATTAAAAGACAGCACGGTCTTAAGAGAGCGTTTTTTAAGAGAAGCTCGGATAACAGCCACCCTGACCCACCCTTCAATTATTCCTGTATTTAATATCTATGCTGATCAGGCAATACCTTATTTTACAATGCCTTACGTGGAAGGAGAAACACTTAAAAAAATCTTAAAAACCGCTTTTGAAGAGGAAAAAATATCTGAGCCTAAACACCCTATCGGAAGCTCAATTATGGCTCTTACTCGTATTTTTCTCTCTGTATGTGAAGCAATTGCTTATACGCATTCTAAAGGAATTCTTCATAGAGACCTAAAACCCGATAACATTATCGTTGGAAAATATGGAGAAGTACTCATTTTAGACTGGGGTCTAGCTGATTTCATAGGCCAAGAGGAAACCTCTTTTTCTGAGCTCATGAAAAATTCTCAGAATCTTACAAAACCAGGGAAAGTACCCGGAACACTTAACTACCTTGCACCAGAGCGTGCCAAAGGAGAACAATCCACCCCCTTAAGCGATATTTACTCTCTAGGCGTAATTTTATATCAAATGCTCACTCTTCGCTTACCTTTTTATCGAACTTCTTTGCGTAGTTTTCGTAAAACTATGCATTTAGAAAAATGGATTAACCCTACAGAGATCGCTCCCTATAGAGATATCTCTGTGCATCTAGTTGATATTGCAAAACGCTGTCTACAACCAACCACATCCGATCGGTTTGAAACCGTTGATGATATGATTATTGAGCTTAAAAAATTCATAGAAGGTAAACCTGAATGGATTTTAACAACTGAGTTAGATATTAATCACAAGCAAGATTGGATCTTTCAAGAAAATATTTTACTTACTAAGCATCTAGCTATTACAAGATCTCCAGAGGTTATGGAATGGCTCCAAGTAATGATCTCTCATGATTCTTTTACTGGAAACCTTCGGGTTGAAACAGAGATTTATATTCAACCTCATTCAGAAGGAATAGGATTATCATTTATTTCCTCTGAGGTAAATAAGCAAGGAGCTTTTCGAGAAGGATATTGTGTATGGCTCAGCAAATGTCCTATGAGCTGCAGACTCTTTTATGGCAATGCCGAAGTTATGACTGTAAACGATTTAGACATCCCAGAAAATACCGCATTGAATGTACAGATCGATAAAATGGATAACCATCTTTACGTCTATTTAAATCATATGCTGATCTGCCATTATATAAGCTTGATTCCTTTGCCTGCAGCGCAGCTTGCTTTAGTGTCGTGTGATGACTATTTCACCATTTCTCACATCCGGGTTAGCTTAGGAAGTCAAAATGCAATGATTAATTGCTTAGCCATTCCCGATGCTTTTTTAGCTAATAAAAATTATAGCAAGGCGTTATTGGAATATCGACGAATAGGCAACTCTTTTTCTGGGCGCATGGAAGGAAGAGAGGCTTTATTTCGCGCAGGAATTACTCTAATCAAATACGCCGCTGTGCAAAAAAAATCCAGTGAAAGAGAACGGTTGTATTTGTTTGCCTTAGATGAATTTAGCAAACTACGCCACACTCCAGGGGCTCCTCTAGAATACTTAGGCAAATCACTTGTTTATGAGGAAACCCAAGAGGTTGAAGAAGAAATTAAATGTCTAGAAATCTGCATCCGTAAGTACCCAAAGCATCCTTTGTTTAAAATGATTATTGAACAAATTATCATGCGTCTACATCAAACCTCTTCTTATAAACGTATATCTGCCTACCATTTTGCTCTTTTAGCGCTGCGTCATCTTCCTAAATTATTTATTATCTCAGAAAATAAGCGCTTGATTACCTTACTTAATCAGTATCTTGAATCAATTCCCTTTTTTATTCATTTAGACAATCAAGATGAAATGACAAGGTATTTAGATCTTAGCTGCCAACTAGCCTTTTGGTTAGCAAAACCCATTACTCTGATCGAAATTTTAGAAAATACACCACCTCTATTTGTTGCAACCAATGCGTTCTTTGGCTTATTAGCCATGGGTTTTGATCAGTGGGTAGGAGAAAATTTACACCTCTGCTCTGATCCGGTAGAAGCAGAGAAAATTCAAATTGCTTGCTTAGGGCACAAAAAAGGATTTCCATCAGCTATTCAAACCTATCTTACCCAGTTTCCTGGGTCTAAAAATACCTCAAGAGCACTCTATTATTTACTTGATCAAGCAACACTAAAAAATAAAAGAGATTCTCTGCGTTCAGAAGAGCTATTGGAGTTATTTGTGCAGAACCAACAAATAGCTCCTCTTGGGTTAGAATTGTTATTGCTCCAAAACCGATGGAGCGCAGCAGAAAAACTCATTTCTCATTATAATTTGGAAGATTTACAAGATGATTCTTCTGTTTTTTACCCACTGATAGGTTGTTGGTTATGCCATAAACAATCAGAAACTAAAGCCACTTCTTATCTTAAAAAAGCAATAGATGCTCCGGTTCCAACTAGTCAATTATTACTCAGCTATTTTCTACAGGGGAAAATAACTAATAAAGCTTGGAGTCGGGCAGCTTTAACTTGGGAAAAGATTTGCTTGTTTCGCCAACTGCGTTTATTTTTTCATTGTGCTGGAAATCAAAAAAAAGCCAAACTCTATTCTAACCGCATTCATAAAGAAATACACTCTATTCATGTCAAATACCACTACCCCTAGAGTAGAAAAAAGTCAGTTTGCCTATCATGGCTTTTTTGATGTGCATGTTGATTATTTAAAATGGCCAACAGGCTTTCAAAATACTTATACGCGTCTTGACCTCTGCTCATCTGCAGCAGTTGTTTTAGCTCAGACCATAGACGGACGCTTTATCATCAATTTAGAATACAGGCACCCCACTGGAAAATGGTTACTCAGTTGTCCAGGAGGAAGAGTTGACCAAAATGAAACCCCATTAGAAACTGTTAAAAGAGAGCTGCTCGAAGAAACAGGTTATGGAGGAGGAACTTGGCAAGAGCTTCCTTCTATTTATCCTCTTCCTGCGATAACAGATCAGCAGATATTTTACTTTTTTGCTCAAGATGCGGTTTATCTATCTGCTGCTAAAGTAGAGGAATCGGAGCTCATTAAAACTGTATTAAAAACAAAACAAGAGCTGTATCAAGAGATTCAAAACAAAACCCCTGTAGATGGCATTTTATGCACAGCGCTATTTCTATGGCAGCTTTTATAATTTAAATGGGTTGATTACAAAAAAAACCTATCTTCATATAATAAATGGAAATAGTCTTAAGGAAACCCAAAATGGCAATGGCAAAATATTTAGATCCAAAAAATGACATCGCTTTTAAGAAGGTCTTTGGCTCAGAAAAAAATAAAGACATTCTCATCCATTTTTTAAATGACATCCTAGGATCTTTTAAAAAAAAC
>PSRO01000048.1 GCA_003176115.1 Chlamydiota bacterium
CTCATGTGCAACCTGACTTTAACATGCGAGTCAAGCAGCATACTAAATTTTTAGGTTTGTGGACAGTCTCTAAGTCAAAAAAATTATCAAAATATTTAAGAAGGATAGGAAAGCAAGAAGACATCTAATACTTAATATTAAACTTATTACTAGCTAACGTAAGTATTGCCTTTACAGCCTCTTCTGCATCCTCTCCAACAGCTTCTACATTAATCTTAGCTCCCTTGTCAGCAGCTAAGATTAAAATACCCAAAAGAGATTTGGCATTCACAACCTCTTGTTGGTATTTCAATGTAACATCTGCTTTAAAGCTTGTAGCACATCTAAGCAATTCCGTTGAAGGACGTGTATGTAAACCTTTTTCATTAACTACAACAAAAAAGTCTTTGTATTTTTTTTTCATTCTAGAATTAAAAAACACTTATTAAGTAAACTTTGTTTTTTTTCAACGAAAAGTTTAAACAGTAGTTGATGTAATTTTTTATAGTAAAGCAGGGTTTTTATGTATTTCACCTTAAAAGTATTTTTTTTGATCCAATAAATAATGCTACCGTAAAAAATCATACTTTATATGGAACTATCATACTAGTAAAATTTGTTCAAGGCTCTTCAAGAAACTCTTCCAGTTGGGTTACTAGTTGGTCAAAGGAGCGCATAACAACCTTAACAGATTCTGTAGAGCGCATATCTACACCTGCTTCTTTTAGAAGATCTAAAGGATTTTTACTAGAACCTGCGGATAAAAATTGTAAATATTTTTCCCGAGCAGAAACTCCTTCACTACAAACTTTTTCAGCTAAAGCATGAGCAGCGCTAATCCCTGTTGCATATTGGTATACGTAAAAATTATAATAGAAATGAGGAATACGCAAACACTCAACATCGAGTTCTGTATCTAAGCTAAAATCTTTACCGAAATATTCTTCATTTAGCTTCCGATACTGATCCTTTAGGACAGCTGGCGTTAAGACTTGAGAAGAATCTACCTTGTTATGCATGTACAACTCAAATTCTGCAAACATAGTTTGCCGAATTAAAGTAGATCGGATGGCATCTAGCTTTTGGTTGACTAAGAATGCCTTCTGTTCTTTTGTCTGGGCTTGCTTAAACAAATAACGAAAGAGCAACTCTTCATGGAAAGTAGAAGCTACTTCTGCTAAAAAAATGCCATATTGAGAATACTGATAAGGTTGATTTAAACGACTGAAATAGGAATGCATGCTATGGCCCACTTCGTGAGTCAAGGTCATCATATCATTGAATGTTCCCTGATAATTCATCAAAATATAGGGCATGCTATCATAACATCCGCTTGAATAGGCACCTGAGCGTTTACGTGGCGTTTCATAACGATCTACCCAACGCTCATGCGTTAATCCTCTTTTCACAGCCTCTTGATAATCTGCCCCTAAGGGGGCTAAAGAAGCCACAATCCACTCCACTGCTGTATCGTAGTCAACATCCATTTTTATATCTTTTACCAGAGGTACAAATAGGTCATAGGCGTGCAGACTTGAAATTTTTAAATACTTCTTACGCAAAGAAATATAGCGATGTAGAGAAGGCAGATGCTCGTGCACCGATTGAATCAAAGAAAAATAGACTTGCGGGTCAATCTCATTCACATAAAGAGCAGCCTCTAAACAAGAGGGGTATTTACGCGCTCTTCTTTCAAAAACATGCTTTTGTATTTGACCCTGCAATAGTTCGCTAAGTGTATTTTCGTAAGCTAAAAACCCACGGTGGAGCGTTTTAAATGCGTTTTCCCTTAATGTACGATCTTTTTCTTTCAAAAAGGTTAAATACCTACCATGAGTCAAAGCATGCCTGTTCTCTTTACTATCGCATATATCTGGAAATTTTACATCTGCATTATTAAAAGCTCCAAATGCTTGGCTGGAGGTTTCTAAAGATTTTCCTACAAGAGCCATTAATTCCTCTTGCTCTTGAGATAAGGTATGATTCTTAAGGCGAATAATCTTTTCTAAATATAAACGATAAGAAGCTAGAACAGAACCTGTAATAAAAGCGTCTAATGTTTCTTCCGGTGCTCGCAATAAAGCTGGCTCAATCCACGCTGTTTCTTGACGAAAGGCATATAAAATCGTACTAATACGCGACATAGCTATTTTTGCAGTCTCTTCTGCTACATCCTCATCATGCCTTAAATGAGCATAGGTATACAGTTTAGTTAGCTGCCTTTCTATCTCCATACAGGTTTCAATAAGGCCTTTTAATCGCTCTGGACTTTCTTGCCAACTAGATGCAAAAACTGCAATCTCTGGCCAATGAGGGGTTTGCTCCTCTCTTGCAAAAAGCTGCATTTGACTTTCCCAATTTTTCCAGGAGCTGTATAGCTGTTCTACATCCCAGCAATCGGTTTTTTGCATTTGCTCCCTTGAGTTAAAAGACGGAGTATAAACCTGTTCCATTGTCATGAATAGCACCTTTTAAGAACTTATAATAAAAGATGCCATCATACGCAAAATCTCTTTGATTAGTCAACTCTATCTCTTGCAAAGTTCTTATAATTAAAATTTTTACTTGATAATTTTTAGCACTATAACATCAAAAGTGCTAATTTAGCATTGTCAAAATTCCCTTATTTTTCTACAATGAAGCCTGAAGTTTTTTAACAAATTTACAAAGAGAGATCTCCTCTCTTTTTATTATTTCCTTCAAACCCTTTAATTTAAAAGGAGATGAAAATGACAACCGCAACCAAAAAAAAATTTAAACCCTTAGGAGATCGCGTTCTCGTACAACATACAGAAGAACAAGAAACACTAAGAGGTGGCATTGTGCTTCCCGATGCAGCTAAGAAAAAGGGGCAATTTGCGACAGTTATTTCTGTTGGCACAGGTGCTACTACACCTGAAGGAAAACCAATCCCTGTTTTAGTTAAAGAGGGAGATAAGGTTTTAATCGATAAATATGCTGGTCAAGAAGTAACGATTGAAGATGAAGAATTCGTTATTTTACGAGCAAACGAAATTATTGCACTTATCAATTAAACCAAAAAGGAGTTATCTATTATGACCAAAAACATAAAATTTAAAGAAGAAGCTAGTAAGAAGGTTTTAAAAGGAGTGCGCACACTCGCTTCTGCAGTTAAAGTAACCCTAGGTCCTAAAGGACGACATGTTGCTATCGAAAAATCTTATGGTGCACCTATTGTAACAAAAGACGGCGTAACTGTTGCTAAAGAAATCAAGCTAGATGATAAGCATGAGAACATGGGCGCTCAAATGATTAAAGCAGCAGCTAGTAAGACAGCGGAGAAAGCAGGAGATGGAACTACTACTGTTACTGTTCTAACGGAAGCTATGTATAGCGAAGGTTTGTGTTACATTAAAAGAAAATCAGATGAAGATGATCATGAAGATGATCATGAAGATGATCATGAAGATGATCGTGTAAAGGTTAAACGAGGACCTGTAGCAGTTAAACGGGGAATGGATAAAGCTAAGGAAGTAATTGTTGTAAAGCTTAAGGAAGAGATTCGTAAGCCTATTGAAAACAAATGTGAGGTTGAGCAAGTAGCAACAGTTTCTGCTAATGGAGATGCAGATACTGGGCAAATGATTACCAACGCGATGGAAAAAGTGGGCAAAGATGGAACTATTACCGTTGAAGAAGGCAAGGGACTAGAAACAACTCTTGATATTGTAGAGGGAATGAGTTTTGATCGCGGTTATGTATCTCCTTACTTTGTGACAAATGTAGAAACACAAGAATGTATTTTTGAAGACCCTTACGTTCTACTTTATGAGAAAAAAGTTTCTTCTCTTAAAGAATTTGTTCCTATTTTGCAAACAGTTGCCGAAACAGGTCGTCCTTTCCTCATCATTGCAGAAGATGTAGAGGGCGAAGCTCTAACAACGCTTGTGTATAATCGTTTGAGTACAGGTCTTAAGATCTGCGCTGTAAAAGCTCCTGGTTTTGGAGATAGACGTAAAGAGATTCTAGAAGATATTGCTATTCTAACCGGTGGTCAAGTAGTCAAAGAAGAACTTGGCCATAAACTAGAAAAAGTAACTCTTTGTATGCTAGGTCGCGTTAAGAAAGCGGTTATAGGAAAAGATAACTCTACCCTAATAGAAGGCGCTGGAGATAAAGAAAAAGTCGAAACGCGGAAAAAGTTATTGCGCTCGCAAATCGAAGACTCTAAGTCCGACTACGACCGCGAAAAACTACAAGAGCGTCTTGCTAAGCTTTCAAACGGTATAGCAATTATCCGTGTAGGAGCTGCTACTGAAGTGGAAATGAAAGAGAAAAAAGACCGTATAGAGGATGCGGTTCATGCGACTCAGGCTGCTGTAGAAGGCGGTATTTTGCCAGGTGGCGGAGTTGCATTCATTCGCTGTATCCCAGAATTAGAGCAATTACGCGATAGTTTAACCGATCCTGATGAAAAAGCAGGGGTGAATATTGTAATAAAAGCGCTAAGCGCACCTTTGCGTCAAATTGCTGAAAATGCTGGGTGTAAAGGTAAATGTATTGTTCAAAACGTAGCTAAAATGGACACGTACGAAGGATGGGATGCTTCAGATAATAGCTACTGCAACATGCTAGAAAAAGGGATTATAGATCCTGCAAATGTAGCTATTTCTGCTATTCAAACAGCAGTGTCTACCGCTGGGATGCTTTTGACAATGGAAGTGATCATTGCACAAGAGCCAGAAGAGAAAATGCCAAGTCCAGCTGGCATGGGCATGCCAGGCGCAGGTTATTAATCTGTACATTGCAAAAAAGGCGCTTAAATCTTTAAGCGCCTTTTTTTGTTTTCTTGCATCAAAGTTTTTTTTTATTTATCTTGAAAATTAAGATAGAAAAAGAAGAGGTTCTCGTGAAATCATTTTGTTTTGGATTGGTAAAACTCATTGTTATTATTCTTCTCGCTTTAATTATTTTCGCATTTATCGCTAAGTCTAGATTACCTGATATTGTTTCTAATAACTTATCCAAAAAAATCCATGTCCCTGTACAAATAGATGATATCCACCTCAATTGGAATAGGGTCGATATAGATAAAATTACTATCGGCAACCCATCAGGGTCTGTTTTACCAAAAGCTTTTTCCTGCGATCGACTATTTTCCCAAGCTCCTTTTACCAACTACCTAAAAAGACACGTTATTATTGATCAAATTGAAATTGACAACGTATACCTAGGCTTAGAATTCAAATCTCCTCTAAGTACAGAGGGAAATTGGTCCAAAATTATAGATCAAATCAACTCTTCCTCCCCAAGCAACTTCCGTACTGTTTTAATCCGCAAATTGATTTTAACCAATATTGATGTAGATCTGGTTTATTTCTCTGAGGGAAGCTCCGTCAAACGCCTTCGCCACATTGATCGAATTGAGTTAAATGATGTCAGCAGTGAAGAAGGTATTCCCGCTAACCAAATCACCTCTCTTGTCATACAAGAGATGATCAAACATGTCTTATTAGAGCAAAACCTGCAAAACCTGATCAAAGATGTAATCAAAAGTCCAGAAAAGGGTATAAAAAAGATTTTAAATCCTTTTAAGAAGATTTTTAATACAAAAGTAGCACTAGAAGAAGAGTTAGTAAGTTAAATAGTAATATCCTCATTAAATCTAGGTATCCATTGATCGATAATTTGATATTGTTCATTTACCTTGAAGGCATGAATCTTTCTTTTTTGAGCCTCATCTAATGTAGCAATATGATCGAGAAGATTGGTTAAAAACGCCAGCCTATGCTCTACAATTCTCTCATTTCTAAAGATAAAAGGACTCAGAATACGTAAATGCAGATCTTTTAGAGCTCGTTGATTGTTTTCTTTTCCCAATCTAAGATTAAATAAAGCTTCATCAATACAGGCACTCACATTTCCTCGATCTTTGTTATCTTTACAAACAGATGCCATTATACGAATTTGATATCCCGATTTAAAATACTCCTTCAAATAAGAATAAAAAATGACTAGTAAAACCCGCCTTTCTGCTCTATTAAGTTCTGGTTTTTCAGAAAAATAGAGATTATGTAGTTTGTCTAGCAATTGCCCTATCTCTTGCTGTTTGCTTGCAGCAGATTTTCTAAATTTTTTAGGAAGCTTAAATCCTTCCTTTTCTCCTATTACATTACTTACTAAGTTTTGCTTCCATTTTATAAAATCTTCTTTATCTATTTCATCGATAACGGGGCCATCAAAAGGTAGCGAAAGAAAATGAAAGACACCATATGTCTCTTCAAGCCTTTGGATAGCTTCTGCACGATTATTATCCGCAGATAGTAAAAAATCATGGTTTTTCTTGTCCATATACTGGTGATTTACATGTAGAAAGGGGATTTTTTTTCTCTGTATGCGATCTAAAAATCCTATAAATTCAAGAGCTATAGCAGTAGCATTAGCTCCTTTACACCGAGCCCAAAGCGATTGTCTTGTTTCAATAGTTGGCGTTGGATAACGAATATAATAAACATTATATGGTTCAGAGCCTTGCTCAACTCTATGAATCGATCTTAGCTCAGGTATGTTTGCACTACAAAGTTGATCAGAATTGATACCTGCAGCATTACAACCTTTTTCGTAATTTAATACAATTGATTGCCATACTGTTTTATGCTGCTTACTTAAAATTTTATTATCTTCCTTTATCCATTTACTTATATTACTAGAGGTCATATTTCGCGGTGAATCAAATCCGATAGTATTTTTAAGAATTCCTTCTTCAAGATCAGTAAGGATTGTATAAACAAACTTAGCAAAACAGAGCTCTTGAATAATAGAAGCTGTCTCTTGATGTTCAGTGTTTTTATATTCTTTTGTGCTCATAGCGTCTCTTAAAATACACGTATGTTCTTTATAATCATTGGATAGTTCATCATTAGAGTATTTTTTACACAACCTTTCTATAACTTCACTCGAGTGCTGATGTATTGGTATCGAAAAATTTTTAGGATCTGTTCTAAAACCTTTTAAACATGTTTCTAATGTTTTTTTTTGTACGGCCAAGCTCACCTTATCTGCAGGCATTTCTGTAGAAACTTGCTCTACAACAACTGGCAACACATCTAGAGTTTCTGCACTACCCAGCCTGCTTTCTATGGTTTCTTTAAGAGAAGAAAGCTCTGTTCCTAATGCATTTTTTTGTATTGTTACACTCAATTTATCCGCGTGCATTTCTGTAGAAACTTGGTCTACAACTGGTAGCACAGTTAGAGTTTCTGTGCTGGCTAGTGTGTTTTCTATAAGGGAAGAAAGATCTGAATCCTTTTGCTGTCTAATATTTCTACCAGCTAATAACTTAAGTCCATAATCGAAAAAAAAGACAATAGGTCCTAAAAAGATTAATCCGCTTACCTTAACTATCTTTAATACCGTAGAATCTGTAGAAACAGGGATAAATTTATTAGTATAATAACATTCTGATAATTTAATAAACATATAACAAACACACTTTATTTTAATAATATATACCTTAATACTACAAATTACAAAATATTAAAACAAATAAAATAGAATAATTATAGATTGAGCTGATTACAAATTTTTATTAATCAGCTCAAAAGAGATGCATCTATAAAGCTTTATTTGCTTCTAATAAAGCTGATACTTTTTGTTCTACAGATTCTGCATAATACTCCCCACCAAAAGAAAAGTGAGCTTCTGTAGAAGAGGTATCGAATGCCTTGGGAGGAATCATATAACCGTGTGCATCGTTTACCAATCCAAAAATAGATACTTGTTGATAGCCAAGTGTTTCTCCTAGCTTTTTGAGTTTTTGATCATAAAAACAACTAAGTTCTCCTGGAATCGTCACAAAGGCATGAACATGATCAAAAACAAGCAGGCTAATTTCACTTTGATATTCTTCAATAGGTAGAGTTAACCCAAAAGGTGTTGGCTGTGGCTTGAACGAGTAGACGTGTTTGTCTGTTTGCATGTGCAGCGATTCCTTAGTGTTAATCGAATGTAAAACCTTCTGCACTGTTTCTGCTAAAGATTTCCCTAAAGTATCGCAACGAATATATTCCTGTTTTTCATCAGTTCTCTGTTCATTTTTTTTAAGGGAAGTAAAAATATTTTGTGTTATTTCAGCTAAAATCTTACTGATAACTGAGCATGGTTTTTCTTCACTAATACGAGGAATAATGTCCCCCTGTGTTCCGTTAAAATACATTGTCTGTCCATTTTCTTTAGCGATATAAGCTCTTGCATATCCTACAAAGTCTGCAGAGAAAAACAGATTTTCACTACTAAGGACTGCGGGATGCATAGGGTAATTAAAAAGCATAGCTAATGGACTATCATCCAATTTAGTTACTTTAATCACAGTCACTTCGGATAAAGGCGTAGCTTCTATTGGCCAAGTACCTCGATATTGACTTATATCTTCTGCTTTACCATACCCAATTCCTATTTTGGCAGGGATTGGTTTCTTACATGCTTGAATAATGGCTTTAGCTGTTTGTCTTACATATAGCTCAACTAAATTAGGATCATAAGGTCCTGCCAAATACTCCCCTAATCCAGGGATATTTAAATATCCTCCTCCACCGGAATGGGTATGAGAAGAAGCTTATATATCTCACAATTAGACAACCCTTCTTCTAAATGGACCTCTTCTATAACCTTTTGAGCCATTTCATAGGTAAACCCTAAGTGATCCACACTACATAAAACAATCTGCTTTTCTTCATTATCAATAAAGAGCGCCATTGCCCACAGAGGATCGTGTACTTCTATCATGTTCGTATTTCTTGCATACCCTGCCGAAGGGCTATCAATGGGTGGTGTAATCTCTTCTTTTGAGATTCCTACCATAAGAGAAGCAATAGCCCAAATAGGCATCATTAAAAAAGCAATTGAACTTAAAACAGATTTCCATATCATTTCATTTTCTCCCGCGTGTAATTAACAAAGGATAAATGATAACAAAAAATTGCAAAAAATCCTTATATAGCAGAATAATGAGATATAAGAATACGAATCTCCATTGCGCTTTACTGCTCTTTTATCAGCCAGGTCTCTTGTGTATATTCTGAAATGAGTCTAGAGGCAAAAGTAGGCCAACTTCTGATGGTACAATCTCATGGAGAAGAAGCTCAGGCGCTTATACAAGATCTGCCTTTGCATAGGACAAGATCTTCTTTCCGTTGAAATTAATATAAACCTAGCCGCTACTTCAGCAGATCAAGTGGTTCTTTTTGCAAAATCTGCTCTTCAAGGGTACCGTAGAGCAAGGATGATCACTTGCCTAAAACATTTTCTGGACATGGAGATGTTGTCGTAGATTCTCATCAAGACCTGCCTATTATTAGAAAGACCAAAGAGCAACTAGAATAAACTTGAACTGCTATCCCTTTTATCGATTAGCAGATCAAGCAGATAGCATTTAAGGTGGCTTATGAAAAGATGTTAAGATCAATTAGATAACTCGAATTGACGACTAGAAGCAATCACTCTTTTAGCTAGCTTCATGACCCCTATTAAATTAGTTACTAGCATCAGAGCAATGGCTATATCTGCTAAACTCCAAATCATATTCACTTTCATCACACTTCCTATTGGGATCAAAAGCACATAAAAAAACCTAAAATAATACGCTTTTTTATTACCTATTAAAAAGCCTAAAGCTTTTTCACCACAATAAGACCAGGCTAAAATAGTGGTATAGGCAAATAAAACAAGTGCTATAATGACTATATACCCACCTATTACGGAGTGTAATCCTTGGGAAAAAGCATAGGTAACCATATTTGTGCTATATAGATCGGGAACCTGCCAAGCCCCTGTTATAATCAATACAAGCCCTGTAGTCGTACAAACAATCATAACAATGAAAGGAGTAATTAAAGTGGTAATTCCATTAATAATGGGGTTTTTAGCATGAGCACTTGCTTGTAAAATAGGCACTATTCCCGTTCCTGCATCCGTTGCAAAAAGCCCCCGATCAAACCCTGTAGTCATTGCTTTGAGCACTCCTATTCCTAAAGCCCCTCCTATGAAGGAAGAAAAACCAAAAGCATGTTGAAACATCAACCTAAAAGAAGGCAGAACTTTATCGTATTGCAAAACGATAATGACAAAAGCGGTGCCTAAATAAATGAGCGCTTTAAAAGGAACTATATAGGAAGCAAAGTTTGCAATTCTTTGAATGCCTCCTAAAATCACTATACCCACGACTACCGCAAGAGCTATACCACAATATAAAGGGTTGAATCCCATTTTTTCTAAAGGAAGAACAACAGAATTGATTTGTGCAAAATTTCCTACTGTAATAGAGCCAAAAAGAGTAAAAACAGCAAACAAGATAGCTAGCATTTTATAACCTAAACCATCTCTTAAGTAATACATAGGGCCGCCTACATACTCATTTTTTTCTGTCTTTTGGCGAAAAGAAATGCTCAAAACGCAACTTACATATTGAATGGCCGCTCCAAAAAAGGCCATTACCCACATCCATACCAAAGCACCTGGGCCTCCTGTAGCCATAGCTACAGCCATCCCTGATATATTTCCTGTCCCAAAATTCCCTGCTAAAACAGAAGATATAGCGCCAAAATGGCTAATGTTGCCTTCCTGCTCTGCATTTTTTTTAGTAATGCAAAGAAAGCTCTTTTTTAACTGAAAGATTTGGATAAACCGTAGCTTTAGAGTAAGATACGTACCAGAGCAAACAATAGTTGGAAAAATTATACATAAAGTAAAATATTCAATAAAAGTTTTTATATCCATGCATCTCCTTTTTTAAGAGTTTTCATGAGTACTATGTAAAAAACAATAGCAGCAAAAAGATTAAAAGTTGATCGTATTCTTAAAGAATCTTAAATGTTTAAAATCTATGTATAAGTATTTTATTTTTTTCTTAATGCTTTTAGCAAAAAACCTCTCAGCAAAAGAGCTCTCTGATTGTTTCTGTCAAAGGGAAGAATTCCAAAGAGCACACATTGGTATTTACGTATTAGACCTTAACACGCAAAAACCCATTTATCAAAGAAATGCTGAGCAATTTTTCATACCTGCCTCTTTGATGAAAATTCCCATTAGCACAGTAGCAGTTGCTCTTTTGGGAGAAGACTATCAATTTACAACGAGTCTAGAATATGAAGGGTATATCGATCATGAAAAAACTTTAGAAGGAAATTTATGGATTCGAGGAGGAGGGGATCCTACTGTTTCCTTAACAAGCCTATTACAATGGGAAACAGATCTAAAACCTCTTATTACTAAGATTAATGGAACCCTTTTTGTCGATACGAGTTGTTTTGAAACAGCATTAGCTTCTAGATCTTGGAATTTTGCAGACTTGGGCAATTACTATGGAGCTGGCGCTTCAGGTCTTACTTTGAATCAAAACACCTATTATGTTACCTTCCAACCAGGCAAAAAAGAAAACGATCCTACGGCTGTCATTAAAATAGATCCTCCTATTCCTGATTTAATTTTCTATAATGAAGTAACTACAGGCCCAGCTGGCTCTGGTGATAGGGTATGTGTCTTTGGATCTGAATATTGCCCTATCCAATTTTATCAAGGAACCATCCCCATAGATCAAAATAATTTTACCATAAAAGCGGCCATTCCTGACCCTGCTTTACTTTGTGGTTTAATCTTGAGCAAACAACTAAAACCAACCAAAGGCATTAAGCTTATTAGAGAAAAAAATACAAGCATCCCACAACAAACAGTGATTACTTACTATAAGTCTGCTTCTTTAAAAGAACTGCTGCAACCCATGAATCAATTTAGCATCAATCTTTACGCAGAGCATCTTTTAAAGGCAATTGGTCAAGGCAATAGCAAACAAGGAACAGAAGCCGTAGAATCTTTTTTAAAAGATCTACACATCCCCTCTCAAGTCCATGATGGAGCAGGACTTTCTCGAACCAATTTATTCACTCCTAAAGGAATGGTTACACTTTTATCTCACATTAAAAGCTCTAATGCATATCTGTCTATACACACCTCTCTACCCGATCCAAGCCAATCAGGAACGTTCAGGTTTTTTCCAAAAATCCCACATGCCCATTTACGGACAAAAACAGGCAGCATGGGTAATATCTACAACTTGGCAGGTTACCTAACTCTTGGATCTAAACAATAGAGCTCTTTCGAAACTAGAAAATAAAGAAGCCCTTGTATAAAATAATGCCCTTAAAAGCACGTAAGG